>JAYUWQ010000195.1:0-2098 GCA_043753485.1 bacterium | reverse complement strand
CCGCCATTTTCCCGCCGGTGACAATGATGCGGTCTTCCGCGATCTGCACCTGCTCGGCGGTGCCGTCGCCGTCGAGGTCGGTGCGCATGGTGAAGGGTCCGGCCGCCCCCACTGGCAGGGCAGGGAGGAGAAGCGTCAGGGCGAGGCGTTTCATCGGGAGAGCTTTTCCAGGATATTGCGGGTGATGCGGTCCACCATGGGATCGCCGCCGCGCAGCCCGTGCGCCCAGTCGGTGCTGCCGCAGGTGAAGACGGTGCCGCCGCGTTGATAAACGCCGAGCACGGCATTGCCCTTGCGGCCATTCTCCCAGCGCTCATACCACTGGCAATCATCCGGATGCCACTGCGCCGGGGCACTGGCGAGGATTTCAAAGGTGTCAGGGGTGCCATCGCGGTGGGTGGGGAAGGGCAGGCCTTCCTTCCAGTCGATTTCGCAGCCGTCGCATTCGTAACCGACAATGGTGTCCTTGGCGCCGAAGGAGTCGGCGCGTTTCAGGCCGGTGCCCTGATAAATCCAATGGTCCGGCCGGTGCACCGTGAAGGCCCCGCTGCCCTCCATGAGCTGCCCATGGCTTTTGTGATAACCACCCCAGAGGAAGCCGACGCCGGTGAGCTGGTTTTCCGGCCGCTGCACCAGATGATGGCTCCAGAGCGAAGACAGGGTGGCATACCCCGCGCGGGCGCCATAAACCGGATCACTGGGGAAGTTCTGCTTCCAACAGGTGAGGGTCTGGCCGTCCGGGCTGGAGCGCACCTGCCAGCAGCAGGTATTGCCGCTGAAGAAAGCGACGTTGCCGCCCCCGCCGATGAACTTTTCCAGATGATCGCGCATGGGGGACGACCAATATTCGTCATGACCCACACTCAGCACCAGCCGGTAGTGTGGGAGGATCTCCGGATGAAATTCGAGGTCGCTGTTGGCGGCATATTCAAAGGTGAATCCACTGCGCTCCGCCCACTCGACAAAGGGCTGTTCCCAATTGCTGAACTGGCTGGCGGGAGGCCGCTGGAAGGAAACCTGATGCCCCTGATTGCCGCCGCGGCCGTTGTAGGCATACAGGCTGAAACCGCCCCAGTTGTTGTAGGCGTTGTAGGTGTTGGTGCTGAGCTGCAGGAGGATGCGCGAGGTGCGGCCCGGCTCCGCGGCGCGCAGCACAAAAAAGCAGGAAGCTGCGGCCGGAGTGGGGGCATCCGCCGGGGTGGCGGCGGGCCGGACCCCATGAAGCCTGACTTGATAATAACCACTGCGCCAACCCGCGGGGATTTTCACGGTGAGGGCCTGCGGCCAACGGCAGCCCATGGACGAGCTGTCCTCCGGCACCGGGTATTCCTTGCCGGCGACGTTTTGGTGTTCCCACACCTTTTCCGGCTTGAGGCCATGCCGGGTGATCTCCACCGCGAAGGCAGGCAGGTTGGTGGAGACATGCAGGGTGATCTCCTCCCCGGGGGCATAGCTCACCTTTCCGGTATAACCTGCGAGGGCGGGAGGCGGCGGGTGGTCGGCGGCGGAAGAGAGGAGGGCCGACAGGCAGAGGATCCAGACGGTGAGGAGCAGCTTCATTTGTGGCCAGTCTACTGGCGCGGCCCGGCCGGATGCAAGCTTTGCGGTTCTGCCTGATTTCCGCACCGCACCCCGGTGCCGTTTTGAGGGATCTGGCCGCATTCAGGGAGGAGCGATTTTTTCCGGGTATTGCGAGAACCGCTCCTTTCGCGGGGTATTCATGACGGGACCCCGGGGAACTCCAGTTACCACACCTTCAAATGATGAATGATATCGCGATTTTCCGCCATGCCCGGCGCCCATGGGGCCGGTGGGTTTCCCTGGTGGCACTGATGGCAATGCACGCTGCGGCGGCGTGGGCGGCGGATCTTCCAGTGAAGCAGGGGCTGCTGCTCTGGCTGGACGCCTCCACCCAGGCCGCCGGACGTCAACGTGCCGCCCTGCCACCCTTGCTGCCCGGGCAGGGGGCGGATCTGTTGTTGGATGCCTCCGATCAAAGGGCCCGTTTTGTCCAGCCGCTGGCGGAACGCCGGCCCGTCCTGATGACGGACGGCGGAGCGGGGTTTCTGCGTTTTGACGGGAAGGATGATTTTCTCTT
>JAYUWQ010000194.1:0-14375 GCA_043753485.1 bacterium | reverse complement strand
TCGGCACCGGCGGAGCGGTCACCTTCACCAATTACAGCGGGGCCCGGAAAACCCTGATGGACAAAATCCTGCGCGACCCCGGGGTCGGCGGCGATCCCCTGCTGGATGCCGAACGCACCAACCTGACCCTGCGCGATTTCCGTAATATCAATGAGCGGGCCTTGCTCAATGGCGCCTCCCTCTCCACCGCGCTGACCCGCCTGACGACGGGCAATCCGGATGCCGCCATCGGCACAGCGATCAATACCGCTTTTGGCATTCCGGCCACCGTGGCTTCCTACAACAATCTTTCAGGACTGGAACAGCAGCTCCATACCATCGCCCGTATCATCGCGGAACGCTCCTATCTCGGCATGCGGCGGCAAATCTTTTTCTGCTCCATCGGTGGTTTCGATACCCACGGCGACCAGCCCCTGGCCCACAACAACCTCATGGCATCGGTCAGCCGGGCCATGGCCAAATTCTACGCGGCCACCGAGGCCCTCACCATTCCGGACAAAGTCACCACCTTCTCCATCAGTGACTTCGGCCGCACCTTCAAATCCAACGGTCTCGGCACCGATCACGCCTGGTCCAGCCACCACATGGTGATGGGCGGGGCCGTTTCCGGCGGCAAGGTTTATGGCACCTTCCCGATCCAGCAACTGGGCGGACCGGACGATACCGACTCCGGCACCGGCGCCACCGGACGCTTCCTCCCCACCACCAGCACCGATGAATATGCGGCCACCCTGTCGCGGTGGTTCGGTCTGGGGGAATCGGAACTGGACGTGGTCTTCCCCAACTTGAACCGCTTCGCCAACCGCAACCTCGGTTTTATGGGCTGAGTTGCTCTCTGCCCGGACCAAACGGGGATGCCTTTCAAGAATCTGTCAGGTTTTTCCGACCCGGCCCAGACCATCCTGCAGGCTTTCGCTTGGATTCCGGCGCGGGTGGCGGCATGATGCTGGCCTGAGCTGCCGCCATGGCTGCCGGGTTACCCCACATGCCTGCTGACTATCATCTTCACACGCCCCTGTGCCGCCATGCCACTGGTTGGCCGGCCGACTATGCACGGCGCGCCCTGGAACTGGGCTTGCCAGAGATTGGTTTTTCCGACCACAGTCCCATGCCCCAGCTTTTCGATGACTGGCGCATGCTGGACCGTGAATTTCCGCGCTACCTCGAAGCGGTGGAGGAAGCCCGCGCCGCATGCCCTGCCCTGCCCATCCGGCTGGGGCTGGAGGTGGACTGGCTGGAAGGCGGGGAAGCCTGGATCGAATCCCTCACCCAACGTGCTCCGTGGGACTATCTGATCGGCAGCGTTCATTACCTCGGCGACTGGAATTTCGACAACCCGGCGGAAGTCGCCCGCTTCAACCACTATGGCGTGGAGGAGGCCTGGGACCGCTATTGGCTGTTATTCGGTCAGGCGGCCCGCTCCGGGTTTTTCGACATCATGGCCCACCCGGACCTGGTGAAGAAATTCAAACACCTTCCCCCGGGTGATCTTCACCGCTATTACGAATCCGCCGTGCAGGCCTGCGTCGAGGCCAATGTGGCCATCGAGATCAATACTGCCGGCCTCTTCAAACCCGTGGCCGAAATGTATCCCGCCCCGGAATTCCTCCGCCTGGCCGCGGCCGCCGGCGTGCCCCTCACCATCAATTCGGACGCCCACGCCCCGGAGGAGATCGGCCGCGCCTTTCCCGAAGCCGTCGCCCTTGCCGGCGCCTGCGGGTTCACGGAACTGGCCCGGTTTGAGCACCGTCAGCGCCGCCTCGTGCCGCTGGGTTAACGAAATTCTTTGCTTTGAAGGATTGGCGCGTGACTTATCGCTTCCGGGGTGCTAGGAAAGAGCTTCCCCCTCGATGAATCCCCGCCCCTGGTGCCTCGCGCTCCTGCTGGCTTCCGGTTCCCCGCTGTCCGCCCAGCAGGACCCGGCAGCCTTGCTGGCGCTCAGTCATGCGTTGAACTCCAAACTGGGGTTCACGACCCGGGATTTGAGCCGATGGAAGGTGGTCAATGACGACGGGGCTTTGGGAGGCACGGCGTTGGAAAATAACGGACTGGGCTCGGACCTCTCCACCCTGATTGAGGGTCCGGCTACGGTGCAGTTCTCGCTCAAAGGCGATTTTCGATATTTTGTGTCCCCACTTTCGCCGGTGGGACTGGGGGCAAGATACAGTACCGTATATGATGAGAGGCCGCCGGCCCCGTGGCGTGAATACCGGTTGGCCGTGCCTGCGGGGAGTCATCGTATCGATTGGCATGCTACTGGAGAGCGCGATGGGCGGATTGATCGTTGCTTGGTCAACATCCCGATGGACATGTCCGAGCTCAGGCAAGCGGTTGATTTTCCTGGGGATTTTTCGTTTCCCGGTTTCGGTCAGTGGACGGTGGATCGCACCACTTCCCTGACCGGGGGCGCATCACTGCTTGGTTATGGTCCGATGAAAATACCGGTCAAGGGTCCAGCCGTTTTACAGTATGCGTTGAATATCGGTGGTGATGGTTCCGGATCAGGGATCCGGGTCAAGGAGGGTTTCAATACCCTTTTTGACGGCTGGGGAATCCTGAACTATCAATGGCTGCCGGTGGCAGTTTACGTCCCTGAGGGAGATCACCTGCTCACGTTGTCCAATCCCAGTCAGACCGGCTGGGTCTGGATGGATGAGCTGGCGGTTAAACCGGCGGGAGATGGATTGGCAGAAGCCTTGGGTTATCCAGGGCCATGGAGACTGGGCGGCAACACTCCGTGGCACGCACAATCAGCGATGAAACACAGTGGTGACTATGCGGCTTCCTTCTGCCTGCCAAACCCGAACTCCGGCTTCAATGGCAGCTTGGAAACGACCATCCACGGTCCGGCCGAACTGTCATTTGTGTCGCACTATATCGCTGAGAACGGATCGAAGGATCTTGAACTGTATCTCGATAACAAATCCTGGGCCCGGACAATGTCCTCCACGTCCAGCTTTGGTATTTCGAATCCGGACTGGAAGGAGACACGCCTGCTGGTTCCAGAAGGGGAACACACGGTCAGATGGCTTGGCTGGACATCCAGTTACCATCCGGCATTTTACCTGCTCGATACAGTTTCTGTCAAGCCACTGCCTTTGATCGATATCGCGCTGGCCCTGGATGGTGGTCTACCCTGGGAACCAAAGGGGCTCCACCTGCCAAAAATCAAATCTGCAGCTTCTGCGATGGGAGGCACCCTGCTGGAAAGTCCGCAGAACAGAACCGGAAGCTGCCTGATCTCGCTTCCCGTGCAAGGTCCAGCACGATTCCGGTTCCGCTTTAGCGGTGTCGCTCCTGCCGGATCTGTTATGCCGGCTCCTTATGGCAGATACGCGATCTACCGGGATGGCGTCAGGACATCGCCCTCTGCAGCTGATTCATGGAGGAATCCCTCAGGAACAGGGTCAAGCTACGAAATCCGACTGCCAGCAGGAGACCTGGAGTTGGTGTTTGACCTCAAGGACAGCGGAGTCAGTGCACCGTTGCCCGTCCAATTGGATGCGGCGGTCATTCTGGCAGCCACGGGAAGCTCCTTTGCCCAGTGGTCTAGAGGATTCTCCCTCACCCCGGACGACCGGAATCTAGACAACGATGGGGACAAACGCACCAACTTTTTCGAATATGCCTTTGATACTTGGCCTAACTTGCGGGATAGCCGGGACGATGTGCTGACCATCGAACCCGCCACGGACCAATCGCCGGCCACGCTGGTGTTGAAATGGAATGCAGGCCGGATCGATGCGGTATGGGCGATTCAGGAATCGGCGGATTTGAAGACGTGGACGGACCGTTGGGTGCCGGAGGTGGCGGAAGCCTCGCCGGGGGAAGGCGATTATCTGACGTGGCGGAAGGCGGTGCCGGTGGAGGGAGCAAAACGATGGTTCCGTGCCATCGTCCGACCGGTGGCGCCTTGATGGCGCGTTGCTTTGCACGGCTTCCGGTTTACCCGTCCAAAGTTGGAGAACTGTTTCTCCTGCCCTGCCGGATTTCACCTCCCCATTCTTCACCCCCATGCTCCTGCAAGCCCGCGGCCGCGTCCTGACATTTCCCCGCCGGCCCTTGATCATGGGGATCGTGAACATCAACGACGACTCGTTCTGCGGGGATGGCACGTTGGATCCGGGCGCCGCGTTGCGGATGGCGCAGCAGATGGCTGCCGACGGCGCGGATGTGATCGATGCCGGGGCGGAAAGCGCCCGGACGAACCGGCCGGCGATTTCCGTGGAGGAGGAGGTGCAGCGCTTCACCTCCTTTATAGCGGCCTACCAGGCCTGGAGCGGGGAAGTGGCGGACCAGGCCCCGGCGTTTGATGCGGCGCAGGTGTGGCCGCCGTTGTTGTCGCTGAACACGTGGCGGCCGGAAGTGGTGGCGGCCGTGCTGCCGTTGGGCGGGGATTTGTTGAATGATATCGGAGCCCTGCCGGATGACCGGAATGCCCGGCTGTGTGCGGAGCATGGGGCCGCGCTGCTGATCATGCACAGTGTGGGATTGCCCAAGGAAAAGCACACCCACGTGGGCTATCCTGACATCATGGCGGAGCTGGACCGGTTCTTCACGGAGAAGCTGGCCCTGTGTCAGGCAGCAGGACTGCCGCGGGAGTCGGTGGTGTTGGACCCGGGGATCGACTTCGCCAAACAGAAGGATGATAACCTGACCATTTACCGGGAGGTGGAGCGGCTGTCGTGTTTTGGACGGCCGGTGCTGCTGCCCGTTTCAAGAAAGACGGTGATCGGCGAAGCGCTGGGGCTGCCGGATCCGCTGGACCGCGATGCCGGAACCCTCGCCTGTGTGGCCCGGGGCATGAGCGGCGGGGCGCAGATTTTCCGCGTGCATGCCGTGAAACAGGCCGCAGAGGCGGTGAAAGTGCTGTGGGCGGTGGAAGGCCCCGGGCGGCTGGCTTGAATCCAATAAAAAAGGCAGGGCGGGAATCACCCCGGCCCTGCCTTGAGAGGGAAACTCCTGCTGGCTAAGGCAGCGGGAACCCTTGATTGAGCTGGGCGGCCCAGGCCTGGGTTTCGGCCAGGACGGTGTGATTGCCGATATTGGAAAGAACCTTGTGGATGGCGTCTGCAATTTGTTCCATCTCGGTTTCCTTCATGCCGCGGGTGGTGACGGCCGGGGTGCCGATGCGGATGCCGCTGGGGCGGAAGGGGCTCGCGGTATCGAACGGAATGCTGTTCTTGTTTACCGTGATGCCGGCTTCGTCGAGGGTCTCCTGGGCGATCTTGCCGTCGAGGCCCTGCGGGCGGAGGTCGATCAGCATAAGGTGGTTATCGGTGCCGCCGGAGGCGACGGTATAGCCATTTTTCACCATGCGGGCGGCGAGGGCCTGGGCATTTTTGACGATCTGCTGCTGGTATTCCTTGAAGCCGGGCTGGAGGGCTTCGCGGAAACACACCGCCTTGGCGGCGATGACGTGCATGAGCGGACCGCCCTGAACGCCAGGGAAGACCTGGGCGTCGATCTTTTTGGCGTGCTCCGCCTTGCAGAGGATGATGCCACCACGAGGGCCGCGCAGGCTCTTGTGGGTGGTGCTGGTGACGAAGTCGGCATAAGGCACCGGGCTCGGATGTACCCCGGCCGCGACCAGACCGGCGATGTGCGCCATGTCCACAAAGAGCAAGGCGCCGACGCTTTTTGCAATCTCGGCCATGCGGGGAAAATCGATGGTGCGCGGGTAGGCGCTGGCTCCGGCAGTGATCATTTTGGGCTTCACTTCCAAGGCGGTTTTGGCCAGTTCATCATAGTCGATGTGGCCGTCCTTTTCGCTGACGCCGTAGTGGGTGACATCGTAGAATTTGCCGGAGAAGTTGGCGGGGTGACCGTGGGTGAGGTGACCGCCATGGGCCAGATTCATGGTCAGGATTTTGTCGCCGGGTTCGAGGAAGGCGAAATACACCGCGGCATTGGCCTGGCTGCCGGAGTGTGGCTGGACGTTGGCGTGTTCGGCTCCAAAAATCTGCTTCACGCGGTCGATGGCGAGTTGTTCCACCACATCCACATTCTCGCACCCGCCATACCAGCGCTTGCCGGGATAACCTTCGGCGTATTTGTTTGTCAGGCAGCTGCCCTGGGCTTCCATCACGGCGCGGCTGGCGAAGTTTTCGCTGGCGATCAATTCGATGAAGTTCTGCTGGCGGACGGCTTCCTTGTTGATGCAGGAGGCGATTTCCGGATCCACGCTGGCGAGCCCGGAGTTCATCTTGGTGACGCGGGTTTCATGGCGGCCGGCTTCAAAACCTGTAGAGAGGAAGGCCTCCGCCATTTCAGTGGCGGCGGCCACATCTGTGTTGCCGGAGAACACCATCACGTTGGCATTGTTATGCTTCCGGGTCATCACCGCCGAGTTTTTATCGCAGAGCAGCGCGGCCATGATACCTTTGTAGCGGTTGGCCGCCTGGCTCATGCCGATGCCCGTGGTGCAGACGAGCAGTCCGGTCTGGAAATCGCCGGCGAGGACGCGCTGGGCGACGATTTTTGCATAGTCCGGGTAGTCCACCCGGTCCGTCGTGTGGGTGCCGATGTCTTCGACGGTATGGCCCTGGGCGCGGAGGGCGCTGACAAGGGCATTCTTCAGCTGAAGTCCACCATGGTCGGAGCCTGCGATGATCGTTTTGGGACCTGAAGCCACCGGGTTGGAGGTGGCAGTGGCAGGATCATCAGCGATAGCAGTAGGCGTCATGGTTGTTTTGGTGTTGGGAAAATTGGGCGAAGGGGCGGTAATGGCAGGGGCCGCAGGTTTCCATGTTTTTTCGATAAAGGCGTGGACCGAGGGGAGGGCGCGCTTGAGTGTATCCAGTGTTTCTTCATAGGCCCCGCGGCCATAACCGATGGGATCAGGCACGTCTTCCCCCATCAGCTCGTCATCCGGGCAGAATTCGCAAACCAGATACGTCTTGGCGCCCGCCTCGGGGAAGAGCGCTTCCACATATTCACGGTGACCGCTGGTCATGGTAAAGATGTGGGTAGCCTTGCGGACCAGTTCACTGGTGAGGGGCTGGCTGCGGAAACGGCTCAGGTCCACCTTTTCCTGCTTGAGCACTTCGACGGTGTGCTGGCTGGCCTTTTGCCCGGGAGAGGCACTGACCCCGGCACTTTGAATGTGATACTCATCCGCCTGCCGCACCAGGGCACGGAAGAGACCTTCCGCCATGGGACTGCGGCAGACATTGCCGGTGCAGACAAAAAGAATATTTTTCAAGGGAGGGTCAGCCGCGGTCGGGTTGGTCCGGACAGCCTTGGCGCCAGGCGTCCGCGGAAGGGATAAAGGACGCGGATTGCAGGCAGTGTCAAGCCGGGCGGGGCAGGCTATTCGTTGTAAAAAAAGTGGTGCATCGCCGCGACCATCCCCAAGGTGGCATCTTCCTGGGACAGGTAGCCGCCGAGGGAATCCACATGCTGCGAGACCTCCGACACCGCGTTGGCGGGACAGGCGAGCCCATGGGCCACCTCGTGCCGCAGCATCGAGAGATCGTTGAAATTATCCCCCGCCGCGAAGGTGAATTCCGGGCCGATCCCGAGCAGGCGGCGCACTTCCTGGAGGGCGCTGCCCTTGTGGTATCCCTGATGGGTAAAGCGCAGCCAAATGCTGTTCCGTTGGTAACCGAGACCCGGCCAGCCCGGCAATTGGGAGTCAATCCAATGGCAGATCCCCGCCATGATGTCATCATCCGGCACCACCAGACCGGCCGGCTCCGTCTGATCGGAGATGAACTTGGCACCCGGCCAATGGCTGGCGAGGTGTTTCTGCAATTGCTTGAAAAAAGCGTTGTGGGCTTTGTAGAATTTCCTGTGATCGTGGGCGCAGCGGGAGTTCCAATCCCCCAGATCCACCCACCGGCGGTATTCGTTCGGGTGGTAAACCTCGCATTCCCTCGCGATGATAAAATCCGGGGTCAGACGGAAGCCGTGCTGCTTCAGACCGTCCAAGGTATGGAAGAGGGTCCGTCCGGTATTGATCCCCCAGACCGCCCCGCGTTTGCCCATGTGGGTGAGGATTTGCTCGAGTTGCGCGATTTCATATGGATCGCTGGGATTGTCCACGAGGGTGCCGTCGAAGTCGAAGCACAAAATGGCGGTGGGAGTGGAGTCCAGCATGCAGAAATAAACCGGCCGGTCATTCCGGCAGAGGACAGTTTGGAATCAAAACACGGACCTGACAAACGAAAATGGGTGCAGGATTCCATGCGCCCTCGGCGGTCACAGCCACGACCCCGGCCGGCTGTCGAGGTGGAAAATCTGGCCGGAAGTCCAAGGCATGCTGTGGAGAAAGACGATAAAGCGGGCGGTGTGCTCCGTGGTGTTGAAATGGCCCAGATGATGGCTCCGGCGGGCCGCCGCATGGACTGCAGGAGGCAGGTCCTGGTTGAAAGGGGTCGGCATCCACCCGGGAAGCACCGCATTCACCCGGATCTGGTCCGGGCCGGCTTCAGCCGCGAGGGATTGGGTCAGGGCCAGAAGTCCAGCCTTGGCGGCCCCGTATGCGGTCTGCCCGGCCACCCCGTGCCGCGCGGTATGGGACCCGATATTGACGATATGCCCCCTGCCCTGCTGTTGCATCAGCGGCAGGACAGCCCGCGCACAAAGCCATGCCCCCCGCAGATTGGTACCCAGCACGGCGTCCCAGTCGGCCGCAGGCATTTTAAAAAGCGGCGCATCGCGGCGGATTCCCGCATTGTTCACCAGCAGGTCGAGCCGCGGCAGCCGGTCCACCACGTGTTGGATGGAATCAGGTTCCCTCACGTCCAGCACGGTGCGGGGCGGAGCGATAACCTGCCAGCCGGCCCCAATGAGTTCGGCGGCCAAAGCCCGGGCGAGGGCTCCCCGTCCTCCGGTGATCAAGGCCACGGGCGGGTCCGTCATCATGGCTTTCCGGATCCGGCGGGCGGGGCGATCGGCTGGACCAACAAGGCATTGAGGTCCATCAGATAGGACGCCGAGGAACCCAGTTTGCCCGGCTCAAGGATCAGATCGGCCCGGGAGCCGGTGATTTCGAAGGGGCCAATCACCAATTCGCGCCGGCGGTTCCAGCCGCCGGTGGAGGGCACTTCCAGCTCGATCTTTCCATTGCCGAACCGGGCCGAAAGTTTGCCGCCACCTGTTTTTTCGTCGCAGGAATAACGCAAGACCAGACGATAGGATCCAGGGGCGAGATCGCTGAGGGTCCAGGAGGCGGACCGGCCGCCGGACCAGTAATAATAACCAAACGCCGGATCGTAGGTGCCATCCAATTGGGCATTGGCCATCCGGAGGACCCGTTTCGCTCCCCGGCCGGGAACCGCATTTCCGGGGGTGGCCGGGGCCGGGTTCGCCCCGGGGGAAGCCGCCGCCGTTCCGCCGGGAAGCAGACTTTTCAGGATCGCATCGAGATCCGCCGGTGCGGTGGCCGGGATCGCTGGCATGGGCGGATCCGCGCCCTCCTCAAAAGCGGCAAATTCATCGGCATCAGCTGCCGCCACCGCCGGCAGGCCCAGGGCCGGCAGCACCCGGTCGCGTTCCAGCCGCACCCGGGCTGCCCCGGAAGCATCGCCAGCTGCCGCGAGGGATTGTTCGAGAGCTTGCAAGTCGTCCACGTACCGGGCCAGCACCCGGCGGAGCGAGGCGGCGCGGTCCTCGGCATAATTGGCTTCGAGCGCGGCGAGGGAAGCCGGAGCCGGTTCCTGGGCGGCCAGTTTCCCGGCACCGGCCAGGATCATCACCGTGGTGAAAGCAATAACCGGATTCTTCATGGAGGGGGAGGGGAAACCGGCGACAGGCGCAGGGATTTCAGGTCGAAGAGGCCGCCATCCGGCACCTTCAGGGATTCCACCCGCAGCGTCAGATATTCAGAGCCTTTGGGGATGATGACGTTGCCCGTTTTGAAGCTGCGGGTCATGCTGGTTCCGGGGGTTCCATCCGGCCTGCGTTTGGTGGCCACCGCTGCCCCTCCAAAGTCCGGAGCTTCGATCATGATCGTCAGGGATGGTCCCGGAGTTCCCCCGGGAGTCGCGGCCGCCAGCGTGGCGGTACCGCCGTGCTCCGGCGTCAGGCGGCAGTCCAGTTCCACCGAGTAGGTGCCGGAGGTCACGCCCAGCCCGGCGAGTTTCCACGTCACCTCACAGGTTTTGGCCGGCCGCAGCCGGGTGAGGTAGTCGCCCTGACTGGTCAGTTTGGCTTCGCCGCTGAGCAGCATGTATAACTTCTCCGTCACTGGCAGCAGATGGGAGGTTTCCGCCACCGGGCCGTTTTCCAGGCTGCCCCGTTCGAGCCGTTTTTTCTCCTGCCGCACCAGGGCCAGGGTATCATTGTCGCGCGTCCGGGTGGCACTGGCCTCAAGTTCCCCCAGACTCTTGAGATACCGTGCGCTGACACTTTTAGTCTGCTCGGCAAATTGGGTTTGATAGAGATCCCTCAGCTTCGCCAGCTCCTTCATGGCGCCGGCCTCTGCCGGCCCGCCCGGGGGGGCGACGGGAACCGCCGGCACCAGCTCCAGCCGATGGAAATCCATCAACCCGGCCGGCAGCACCTCCGCTGCCCGCAGACTGAATTTTACAATTTTGCTGTCCAACTCCACGGTCCCGAGCGTCAGGACCCGCGTCATGGCCCAGCCGCCGGTGGAGCGCACGGTCCGCCGCAACAGCGCCCCGCCTTCCTTCAGATTGGTCAGCTTGCGGAATTCCACGATTCCCCCCGCCGCCGTCTCCGGGATGGTTCCCGCCCCGCGCACCGGCAGGGGCGCCTTGGGATCGGTCAGCGGATCCGGGCGGTTGTTTTCATCGGCCGCGCCCATCACCCCGCACACCAGATTCACCTGATACAACCCTGGCATCTGTCCCGGCAGTTCCCACTCCATCAAGGCGCCCGTCCGGCGGAACCGGCCCACTTCCTTTTTGGCATCCGGAAAATCGATCGCGGTCGCGGTCCGGGCCGTCGCAGGCAGCAACGGGATGGAATTGCGCGTCTGGCCCGCCGCTCCGGAGGATCCGAGCAGGGCCAGGCGCCGTTCCCGCAGCGCTGCCGCCGCCACGAAGTCGCCTTCCGTCACCTTTTGCCGCTCCAGAGCCTCCAGCGAAGTCAGCCAACGCGTCCGCGCCGGGGCTTCCACCTCCAGCAGCAGAGCCTGATAGCGCTGCCGCAGCGCCGTCAGTGCTGCCGGGTCCGCACTTTCCTGGGCCCCCGCCCCGGCCATCAGGGCCAATACCCCATGGATCACTAACCGTGCGGCTTTCATGGCTGGGATTCCTCCGGGATCAGATGCAGTTCAAACAAGCGGAAATCGGCCACCATGGTGGGTGCTGTCAATTTCAGTTCCAACAGGGTGGCGCCGGAGCGAAGGCGCAGCGTGCCCAGCCGGAGCCGGCCCTGGGGGGCTGCAGAGGGGGGAGCCGCCGGCACTTTTATTTCCCGGTTCAGGAAATGGAAATCTTCCCTGACCCCCAGCCTCAAACTGCCTGCGCCAGCGCAGGAATAGGCCAGTTCCAGAGCATAACCTCCACTGGGCAGCCCGGCCGGCAGCCCCCATTTGACAAATCCCCCGGCCGCCTGCCATCCGGTCCACGCCCCGGCCGCAGCCTGGATTCCGCCGCCGCTTTCCGCGGGAAGTCCCAGCTTCACCACCCCGTTTTTATCCGCCGTTTTGCTGGAAGACGCCGCTGCTCCCAGGGCCCGTCCCAGCAGGCGGTCCAGTTCCAGACGTTCCGTCTGCACCCGCCGGGCTCCCGCATAATCGCCCTTGGAAGCCAATTGCTGTTCCAGGGCCAGCAGCGCCTTGTGGTATCCTTCCCTCAACGGCAGCACCGTTTTCGCCACCTCCGCTTCATAGCTTTTTTTCAACCCCTCCAGTCCCGGAGACTGCGCGCCTGCCACGCCAATCCACAGCCCTCCCAACGCCAGCCCTGCCAGCTTCAGCGTTTGTGCCACTGTTTTTGTCGTCCTGAACGTCATCGCCTCACCTAAAATCAATCCCCCATAAAAGCAAACCCCCAACAGGGGGATCATTTCCTTTCCCGCACGCTCTTCACAACTTTCCGCAAGCTCCCGGCTCCCGGTGCCGTATCCACCCGCATCATGCGCGGCCCTCTTTTTCTCCTGCTCCTCGGTCTCACCCTGCCCCAGCCCTCTCCGGCGGCTCCGGCCGACCTCGCCAGGCTCCTTGCCGTCGGCCCCGAAGGCCAGGGCAATGCCGAAGCCGCGGCCGCCTGGAAGGTCCTCACCGCCTCGTCCACCGCCGCCGACCTCCCGGCTCTTTTCACCGCCATGGACGAGGCCAATCCCCTTGCCGCCAATTGGCTCCGCGGGGCCGTTTTTGCCGTGGCCGACCGCACCGCCGCCGCTGGCCAGACCCTCCCGCCGGGCCTCCTTGCCGATTTCCTCAAAAACCCCACCCACGGCCCGGCGGGCCGTCTGCTAGCCGCCGACCTCCTCCAGCAAACTGACCGGGCGGCGTGGGACGCTTTGGTTCCAAGCCTGCTGCTCGATCCCGTCCCCGCCCTGCGCCGCGAACCCGTTGCCCGTCTCACCGCCGAAGCCACTGCGGTCAAAGACAAAACCAAACTCCGCCAGGCGCTCGAAGCCGCCCGGGATGAAGACCAGGTCCGGGCCGCCGCCGACGAACTCCGCGCCCTCGGGGAAACCGTGGATCTGCCCCGGCACTTTGGATTCCTGATGGATTGGCAGGTCATCGGGCCCTTCGACAATAAAGGCCGCGCGGGTTTCGAAACCATCTTCGCTCCTGAACAATCCATTGACCTGGCCGCCAGTTATCCCGGCAAGGAAATCAAATCCGGGCAGGATCCGGTGGTGCGCTGGCAGCCATGGACCAGCAACAGCGAGTTTGGCGTCGTTGACCTCAACAAACCGCTCGGCATGCTGAAGGAAGTCACCGGATACGCCACCACTACCTATCACAGTGCGGCAGCCCGCCCTGCCGAACTGCGCCTCGGCTGCAAAAACGCCTGGAAACTGTGGCTCAATGGCAAGCCTGTTTTTGGCCGCGATGAATACCACCGGGGCATGAAAATCGATCAATACCGGTTCCCGGTGCAGCTCCAGGCCGGCCCCAATGTCATCCTCGTCAAGCTATGCCAGAACGAACAAACCGAAACCTGGACGGTCCAATGGGACTTCCAGCTGCGCGTCTGCGATGCTTCCGGCACCGCCCTGCTCGACCCTGATCGCCCGCCCACTCCGGAAGCTGCGCTTGCCGGGAAAAAGTAGGACGCGTCCCACAGACCTGACCGCCCATGCGGCTCAGTGAAATGACAGGCCGCCGGGTCCTGATGGTTATTTATTGCCATTTTTCGCCGCCTCTGCTGCAGCGCGGGCCGCTTCCTCGGCCTGGCGCTGGGCCTGCTCACCGGCCGCTTGATCACGTGCGGCCTGTTCCTGCCGGGCGCGCTCCTCAGCCTGCCGCTGCGCTTGTTCCCGGGCGGCCTGTTCCTGTTGGGCCCGCTCGGCGGCTTCGCGCTGCTGCCGGGCCATTTCCTCCTGACGGGCGCGCTCCTCAGCCTGACGCTGCGCCTGTTCCCGGGCCGCCTGCTCCTGTTGCGCCCGCTCGGCGGCTTCACGCTGCTGCCGGGCCATTTCTTCCTGCCGGGCGCGTTCCTCGGCCTGACGCTGCGCTTGTTCGCGGGCCGCCTGCTCCTGTTGCGCCCGCTCGGTGGTTAGGCGCTGACGGTTGGCTTCGGTTTCCCGTTGTTGTTGTTCGCGGGCTGCTTCGGCCTGCGCGGCCAACTGTGCCTGCTGTTGTTGTTGCGCCGCTTGCCCGGCCAACTCCTGCTGCCGGGCTGCGGTCTCCGCCGCCAACTGCTGCTGCTTTTGTTGTTGTTCGGCCACCAACGCCATCTGCGCCGCCTGCGCGGTTTCCCTCTGGCGGGTGGCTTTGGCGGCTGATTCGGTCAAGGCCTGTTCGCGCTGCGCCTGGGCTTGCTCCCGGGCTTCCCGTTGTTGTTGCATCGCCTGCTGCCGGGCGGCCAATTCCTCCGTGATCCGGGCCGCTTTTTCCCGGCGTTCCGCCAAGGCCGCCGCGGCTTCCTGGCGGGCAGCCGATTCTTCCGGAAGCGGTCCGGTCACCCTGGCCGGCGGCTGCGGTCCTGCCACCTGCACCGGAGGCGTCTGCCCGGCTGGTTCAGCCGCGGGGACCGGGCCGGTTTCCTGGACCCGGCGCACCAGTTGACCGGAAGCTCCTGACTGGCCAGCTCCGTTCATCGAACCATCCCCCTGGGGTTGTGGCCCCATCTTTTGCTGCTGGCGCACCGTCAGGGTTTCCTTGAGGCGCTCCACTTCCGCCCGACGCGTTTCCAGGTCGGCCTGTGCCTTGCGGCGGACTAGAACCTCCGGCGCGCTCACCTCGGAATGGGCCGGGGGCACTTCCACGGTGGCTCCAGCGGGTTCAG
>JAYUWQ010000193.1:0-2101 GCA_043753485.1 bacterium | reverse complement strand
CCTTCCAGGGTCTTGATGGCATGGGAGATCGCCATGCCGCCGTAGTTCATGCAGTTCTCGTGTACTAGCGTCAGGCCGGCATCGTCGAAGCGCGCTTTGATTTCGCGGAGCCGGCGGAAGCGTTCGCCTTCCAGCTGGTCCGGCAGATCCCGGCCCGCTTCATCCTTCAGCACCGCGTAACTCATCACGCGGACAAACTTCGTCCCCAGCCGCTGCATCCGGGGGATGGCGCGCTCCACCCGTTCCATGGTGATTTCAAAAGGGTCCGTGATCTGGCTGGCCCAGTTCCCGATGCTCGATCCAAAGGCCACAATCGACAGCCCGGCGTCCGCCACTTCCGCCACCACCTGTTCGAAGGCGGCTTCCGGGATGTCGTGCACATTCCCATTGGGGAATCCCGGGACCTCCACGTTGCGCATCTCGATGTGTTTCCAGCCCAGCTCCCGGGTGGCGCGGATTTGGGTGGCGAGGGCGTTGCCTGCTTCGTCTGCGATGCCGGTATAGTGTATCATGGGAGGGGAAACGGGAGAAGAATGGAAGGGAGACCGGGGAGCACGCCCGCCAGGGCGGGATCGGGCGGAAGGCGAAGGGAGCGCAGGAACCCACGGCGGGGAAGCGAAACTTTTTCCGGTCTTGTTGGCGGATTGGTGATTTGCCTCAGGCGGGATTCGCGGCATAGTCCACCGCCATGCCTCCTGCTATCCGCTTTATTGCTCCTGTCTTCGCCGCCCTGCTGCTCAGCCACTGTGCCTCCACCAAGGAAGACGACGAACCCCTGGGTCAGCCGGAACTCGACCACCTCGAACACGCCCAACTGGATCCAGCTCCGGAGACCGCCGACGGCAAGCTCCTCGACAACGGCAAGCCCATGGACGAAGCCCCCGCCACCGGCCTTGCCCCCGTTTCCGGCAAGGACGGACGTTTTGTGATCCGCGATGCCCAGGGCGCCATGCGGGTGGATGGCACCTTGAAGCAAGGTCGCATGGATGGCCTCTGGAAGTATTTCGATCCGTCAGGCCGCCGCCTCGCCGAGGTCGGTTACCGGGCCGATCAGCGTCAGGGTCCCGTCACTCTGTATTATGTCTCCACCGATGGCAAAGCCGCGGGCCGCAAACGCATGACCGGCACCTACGGCGACGGCTCCCTTGATGGCATGACCCGGAGCTGGTATGCCAGCGGGGGCAAGGAACTCGAACGCGATTTCGACCACGGCATCCTGCAGGGCGCCCGCGGTTGGCAGGAGGACGGCAAGGAAATGACCGACGGAGCCGCCCAGACCGCCGCCCTCCAGATCTCGAAATCCGAAGACGCCCTCCTCTCCGAGCTGGAAGCCTTCGTCCAACTCAAAATCCGCCAGCACGCCCCGGAGAAAACCGGCCCGCCCACCGGAAAACCCTAGCAGGCCTGGCGGGACGCCCACCTTGAGGTGCCTTCCGCTCCATCGGATCTGGTCCGTTGCTCATAAAGGCCCCTGACCCAGCCTCAGGCCCAACAGTGGGCCAAGCTGTTTCAGGTCCAACGGGCTCGGCTGTCCCAATCCCAACGGTCCGAACTACCTCAGGCCCAACGGGCCGCGCTATTCCAGCCTGGGGCAACGCCCCAGGGATTCCATGCCACCCATGAGCCAGAGGGCTGAAGGCCCGCCCTATTGGTAGGGTAAATCGAAAGCCGATCAGGGGAAGAGGTCCCGTTGATCAAGTGAAGACCGCCCGTTGATCAGAGGCCCTGACGAGCCATGGCCAGAAGAAGATGAAGGAGCATATTAGCCATTCAGCCCATGATGCAGGGCAACGCCCAACCGTTTTGAAACCAAAAGCAAAAACCACGACCGCCGCCCCTGCCTAATCCACTCCTCCCCGGCGCAAGGCCGGACGCTGCCCCGCTGCCGGGGCGACGCAAAAAGGCGTCCTGCCAGGTTCTCCGGCCGCGGCCCGCCGGGCAATTGAACTTCGTTGCATGGCTGCCGGCGGGCGACGGCTCCCGCTACTGCACCACCAGGCGGAGGAACCGGCCGGCGGCATCCCGCGGCACGGAGGCGGTGCGCTGATTCTCCGCATCCAGGGCGGAGAGGGTGACGCCGGTGGTGGTCCACTGGCTCAGG
>JAYUWQ010000192.1:0-2102 GCA_043753485.1 bacterium | reverse complement strand
CGAAATGGGTGTTGGAGATTTCGGAATAACCACCGCTGTAGGTGACGGTGCTGCGGTCGATCCACGCCAGTTCCAGCGGCGGTGTGCCGAGGTTGACGAGGTCATCATTGACTTCATTGCCACAGAGCTGGGCGAGCGCCGTTTGGTTCAAGGTGGGGCTGCTGGAGGAGATCAGGGCGACGGTGCCCCGGCCCCCTCCGGCATTGGAATGGAAACTGATGTGGAGGCGGTCGGTGGCGGAGCCGGACTGTTCACGGTTCATCTCCACCGAGAAACGGGGCGGGGCTGACCACGAGTCCTGTTCGTCATTTCCCGGGGTGTCGAATAAAGTAACAGGCTGGCCCTGTCCCAGGCTGGCCTGCACCCAGTAGCGGCTGCTTTCATCCTCACGCGGATAACCCGAAACCCCATTGCCCCGGTCGATGCTGCCCATGCCATTGCCGAAGCGCACCGCGTCTGCAATGATTATGCTGCCCTGGGCGTTGCTGCGCAGATTGCTGATAACGACCGAGCCCGTGGCGGCGTTGGCCCCGGCGTTGAAATAATACTGGCCCAGATAGACCCAGCCATTTCCAATCATGTGATGCGGCAGGCGAACCTCGGATTCGCCGCCGGTGTGGCGGATGCGGTAGACCTGGTCCCCACGGTCCGGACCGTGACGCACCCAGGTGTAGACCGGATACAGACCGGCCTCCGGAATGGTGGGCCGGTAGGTGGCGGTGGCTGTTTCACTTGCCGCCAGGGAGGCGAAACGATAGGCAATATCGCCGGCATGGCCATAATAGATTGTCGAAGCGCTGTTGGACCAGGTGCCGGTCCATGTGACGGACGGGTCGTCATTGTCGAGCACCACTTCGTGGATCTGGTGACCGACCGGGCGCAGCGGCACCACGATGGCTCCGGCGTTGAAACAGTAGTCGGCGAAGAGATTGAATTGGTCGCCATTCCCGTAGTCTTCGTTGATGCCAAACGTAAGGCCGCGCTGCAACCGCCAGCCACTGGCAAACCCGCTGTCTGCCGTCCAGCCATGCCCTCCATTGGTGAAGACGATCTTGCCAGTCAGGGCGCCAATCGGTTGGCGCATGGCCGCACCGGCCGCGCCAAATCCGTTGACCTGCCGGAGTTGCCCATAGTTCACCGCCGGCTGCGGCTGTTCGTGAAAGTCCGGCGATTGCGGGGGAGGAGGGTCGAGGAATGGATTCAGCAGTTCCCCGCCGCAGGGATGGTAGTTCGAAGGCACCGCAGCGCTACTGACCACGATACCGGCCAGCGTGGTGCTGAGCCAGAGCCAGATGAGTGCGGACGGGGGGCGGCAGGGACGCATGAAAAGTCAGACGATGGGGAAGGGAAATTGAAGCAGTTACCCTGCCCGGGATCAATCGGAGTGTCTTGCGCTAAAATGCATCGGAATCCGTGTGGCTGGCCGGCGAGAGGTTGATCTCATCCGATCGCCTTAGGCCTGAACGTAGGATGCGTGCAGCGATCACAGGCGGCAGGTGGCGATTTCGGAGGGAAAGGATGCTTCGTAGCCCGTTACAAGCCAAGAGGGAGCACTGGGAACGATTTGCACTCCTTACTTTTTCCCCTTACCTTCGGGTGATGATTGCAACACTTACCAGTAAAGGGCAGATCACCCTTCCTTTGGCCCTCCGCCAGCGGCTCAATTTGAAAGCTGGCGATCAATTGGAATTTGATGATAATTCCCCCGTGCTGATCGCACGCAGGGTCGTGCATCGAGGAGAATGGGAACGGACGCTCGGCGCTTGGCAAGCCGCCGCCACCGACGCGTTGCGAGGTCATCCCTGGGAAAACGAAACTTCGTCCAACTTGATTGACGATTTGCGGGGCGGCCCCGTGGAACCCGATTCCGGGCAGCCATGATTACCGCGCTCGATTCTTCCGTGCTCTGGGCGATCATCAAAAAGGAACCCGGCTATATCCCGTGGGTCGAAGTGTTGCTCAAAGCCGCTTCGGAAGGCCCACTAATCATCAGTCCCGTCGCTTTCGCTGAACTGTCTCCCACCACGGCTGATGCCGCCTCCCTCACGTCATTTCTGGAGCAACTCTCCATTTCCTACGATCCCATTTCTCCTGCCGCCGCC
>JAYUWQ010000191.1:0-2104 GCA_043753485.1 bacterium | reverse complement strand
CGCGCAGGCGGTCCCGGGTGGTTTTTCCCACATAGAAGGTCCAGCCATCCACCGGAGTCAGTTTCTCGCATTTCAACTTTCTCGTCATGAGGCTATGGGTGGCGTTGTACTGCATGCGGGGCAGCACCGAGGTGCCCGTGTGATAGCTCACCTTCAGTTTGGTGCTCCCGTCTTCATCCACCCGGTCTTCCAGAAAAATCCGGTAGGCGACCTTCACTCCCTCCATGGTGTTTTGACTGCGGTTGCCGATTTTCACCTCATATCCCCGGGGCGTGGCCTCGTATTTAAAATAGGAATACTTCTGGCGCAGGGATTCCCCGGTTTTTTCGACTTCCTCGCAGGTGAAGTTGTAGTCCAGGGCCTTGGGATCCCAGACCATCCATTGCAGCAGCCAGGTCTGATCCTCCGGACTGAAGTTTTTCAGGGGCACGGGAACCTGCTGCTTGTTCTCCATGCGGAGAATCACGTTCATCCCGCGAACCACCACCGGCTCGGCTTTGAGAATCTGTCCTTTGTTGTTCTTGAACTCCCTGACTTCTGCCTGGAGCAGGGAAGTAAAAGCGGAGAGAATGCAGGCGCAGTGGAGCAGTTTCATGGGATCGGATGGGCCGCATAGTGCTATGCAGTCCAGCTATCATACGGGCCTCTCCAAGGATATCCAACGATTTCTGTCCCGGCTTTCCCGTCCATAAGGGGCGGGCCTGCGCCCTGCCCCGGGCCCGTCAGGCCACGCCCCGTTTCACCCGTTTCAGGCGGCTGCTGTGCAGTTCCGAGGCCGTTCCCGGATCACTGATCGGCCCCACCAGACTGTGGACCAGCCCATCCTTCACATCATAGACCCAGCCATGGATGGAAAGGTCCTGACCGCTCTGCCATGCCGCCTGCACCACGGTAGTACGGCAGACATTGACCACCTGCTCCAGCACATTGAGTTCACAAAGGCGCGCCACCTGCCGGCTCTCGGTATCCAGCGCCTCGATTTCCTCCCGGTGCAGATGGAAGACATCCTGGACATGGCGCAGCCAGTTGTCGATCAGACCGAAGGACTGATTCCGCAGCGCGGCGATGATCCCGCCGCAGTTGTAGTGGCCGGTCACGATGATGTGCTTCACCTTGAGCACATCCACCGCATACTGCATCACGGAGAGGCAGTTCAGATCGGAGTGCACCACCAGATTGGCCACGTTGCGGTGCACAAAAAGTTCGCCCGGCATCATGCCGGCAATCTCATTGGCGGGCACCCGGCTGTCGGCACAGCCAATCCACAAATACTCCGGCGCCTGCTGGCGCGCGAGGCGTCCGAAAAAGTCCGGATCGCCGGCCACCATCCGCGCGGCCCAGATCCGGTTTTTTTGAATCAGGTCATTGATGTCGCTCATGGCAGGCAAATTCTAACGGATAATCCCCCGTGGGCTGGACTGGATGAAACCCACGAGGTGGGCGAGCGCCGGGCTTTCCGGGACCAGAGGCGCCAGTTCCTCCAAGGCGGCCGCCAGACTCTGGTCGCGCATGAAAAGAGATTTGTAAGCCTCCTTGAGGGGACGGATGGCAGCTTCCTCATAACCATGCCGCTGGAGCCCGATCACGTTGACGCCCCGCACCGCGGCGGGATTCCCGTCCACGATCATGAAAGGCGGCACGTCCTGCACGATTTTGGAGCAGCCGCCGGTAATGGCGTGCTGCCCCAGCCGGCAGAACTGGTGGACCGCTGTCAGGCCGCCCAGAATGACATGGTCCTCCACCACCACATGGCCGGCGAGGGTGCCGTTGTTGGAAAAGATCACATGGTTTCCCACCAGGCAATCATGCGCGATGTGCACGTAGGCCAGGAAGAGATTGTGGTGGCCGATCACGGTCCTGGCCCCTGGCAGGGTCCCCCGGTTCACGGTGGTATATTCGCGGAAAACGTTGTCGTCGCCTATTTCCAGAAAGGTGGGCTCCCCAGTGTATTTGAGGTCCTGGGTGACGCCGCCGATGCAGGCCCCAGGGAAGAAGGTATTCCGCGCGCCGATCACCGACGGCCCCGTCAGGGTGACTTGATTGTGCAGCACACAACCCTCGCCCAGATGGACGCCTTCGCCGATCACGCAATACGGGCCGACGG
>JAYUWQ010000190.1:0-5204 GCA_043753485.1 bacterium | reverse complement strand
CGCATCGAGCGCGGTCAAAAGAAGGCCAAAGGCGGTGACAAGGAAGCCCAGGCCGAAGTGGCTCTCTGCCAAAAGCTCCTGCCCCACCTCAACGACGGCAACCCCGCCCTCACTGCCGTCCTGACCGATGAGGAACGCAAGCTCGCCAAAGGCCTCTTCCTCCTTTCCAACAAACCCACCATCTTTGCCTGCAACGTCAGCGAAGCTGAGCTCGCCCAGGCCATGAGCGACCCCGCCGCCCATCCTTTCGTCGGCAAAGTCATCGAATACGTCAAAGCCAGCCACAGCGCCGAAGCCGTGGTGATCAGTGCCGCCATCGAATCGGAACTCACCGAACTCTCCGCCGAGGAAGCCGCCGATTACCTGAAGGATCTGGGTGTTTCCCACAGCGGCTGCAGTGACCTGATCCGGTCCGTCTATCACCTCCTCGGCCTGCGCACCTATCTGACCACCGGCGAAAAGGAAACCCGCGCCTGGACCATCCGCATCGGCGACAAGGCCCCCGCCGCCGCCGGCGTCATCCACAGCGATTTCGAGCGCGGCTTCATCGCCGCCGAAATCGTCGCCTACGCCGACCTGGTCGCCGCCGGCAGCCACAGCAAAGCCAAGGAAGCCGGCAAAGTCCGCATCGAAGGCAAGGAATACACCATGCAGGACGGCGACGTGGTGGACTTCCGGTTCAATGTTTAAAAAGGAGTTCCCGTCATGAGTGACGAAGACCTTCCTTATGATCCTTTCCGGGGAGTGGAGACCGTCACGCTTCAGGAATTGTTGGAGGACGTGTTTGATGACAGGATTGAGTATGATTTCGAAGGCCGCGATACGTTTTCGGGTGAAGGGGCGCTGACAGTAAACTCCTGCATTTTCGCGGATGAGGACCGACCCCTCCATGTGGTGGCCCGCCGGGGGAATACCACCTGCCTGCAACTGCTGCTCGACGCCGGGGCAGATCCCAATGCGTTGGGTGATATGAGTTTAAATCCACTTCATGCAGCAGTGCATGAGGGCCACTTGGAATGCGCCCAAATTTTACTCAAGGCTGGCGCCAGGACTGATGCGGTCGACGAATTTGACAAGACACCTTTGGATTTGTGCAAGCAGGGTGGGTGGTATGCCAACCCGGAAATGTTCAAACTGCTGTCAACTGGGACCCTCGACGATCTCCGCGCGGGATTGCTTCGCGGCGCGGTGAAGTTGGAGTTGGAATGCGGGCTGGAGCAGGTGCCGGAAGAAATCCGGGATCTCGCGGATTCACTGGAGATTCTGGATTTGTCAGGAAACCGCCTGACGAACTTGCCGGACTGGCTGCCGGAGCTCCGGAAGTTGAAGGTTTTTTTCGGGTCGAAAAATCCCTTCCTGCACGTCCCCGAAGTCCTCGGACAATGCCCGGCGCTGGAGATGGTGGGATTCAAATCCTGCCAAATCGGAACCTTGTCCGGAAAGGCGCTGCCGTTGGCGTTGCGCTGGCTGATTCTGACGAATAATCAGCTGACTTCCCTGCCGGAGGAACTGGGCCGGAGACCCCGGCTGCAGAAACTGATGTTGTCAGGAAACCGCTTGTCGGCCCTGCCGGAAAGCTTGGCCGCCTGCTGGAATCTGGAATTGCTGCGCCTGGCCGCCAACCAATTCGAAACGTTTCCGGATTGGTTGGTTGAACTGCCGGCGCTCGCCTGGCTGGCTGTTTCCGGCAATCCATGCACGCCGCAGGTCAGGGATAGCGAAGGCTCTCCGGTTCCGGAAGTTCTCTGGTCTAAACTTGCCCTTGGAAAGCTCCTCGGTGAAGGCGCTTCCGGTCAGATTTACGAGGCCCAATGGCTGGAGCCGGTTGCAGAAATCCCGGCCCGGAATGTCGCCATCAAACTCTTCAAAGGCTCAATGACCAGTGACGGATTGCCGGCGAGTGAACTGGCGGCCAGCCTGGCTGCCGCCGGACATCCGCAATTGCTGGGAGCGCTGGGAAAAATCACGGGACATCCGGAGGGCAGGAACGGGCTGGTGATGCCGCTGGTGGACCCGGCTTTTACCACGCTGGGCATCCCCCCCAGTCTGGAAACCTGCACGCGGGATATTTATCCACACGGATATCCCGGCGAGGTCCGTTTCACGCAGGAAACTGCCGGGACATTGTTATCAAAACTGGCTTCGGCGGCCACTCATCTGCATCACCGACGCGTTCTGCATGGTGATTTCTATGCGCACAATGTCATGTGGCACAAGCCCACCGGGCAGGCTCTGCTGGGAGATTTCGGGGCGGCTTCCTGCTATCCTCCGGGACCGCCCGATAAATGGGAACGGATAGAAGTCCGGGCTTTTGGGATTTTGACTGAGGAAGTCCGCGGCCTGACCGACGGTCCGGAAACGTTTTTAAAAGCCCTTCAGGATCTCGCAGACGCCTGCCAGCAGCCGGAAGTAGCCGAGCGGCCGGATTTTGCATCGGTTTCGGCGAATCTTCAGACCATCTGCCAGGCGGTCTGAAACTGTTTGGGAACGGCCCCAGTCCCACGCTTGTGAAATTTTTCACAAATCCCCTTGCCGCTCCCCGTCGCAGCTTGAATATGAAACCGCCCGCTTCCGGGCTTGTTTGATCTCCAACCGCCCGCCTGCTTG
The DNA here is from genome assembly GCA_043753485.1 of bacterium. Taxonomy (GTDB): domain Bacteria; phylum Verrucomicrobiota; class Verrucomicrobiia; order Verrucomicrobiales; family V1-33; genus CAIZWU01. The sequence goes on along the minus strand of JAYUWQ010000190.1, from coordinate 2,597 downwards.
AGTTCGCTCGATCTGCTGATTTTCGTCCCGCTTGCTGCCGCTCTGGCCATGGCAGCGGGCGCTCCTGCCCGGTGTTCAGCTCTCGCTGCGGCCTTGGTCAATCTCGGGATTACCGCGTGGCTGCTGTCCAGATTCAACTATGCCGACGGGGCCAGCTTCCAGTTTCAGGCCGCCCGGATGGTCCTCGAAAACCCGAAGATCGGCTTCAATGTCGGGATTGACGGCATGAGCCTCATCATGGTGCTGCTCACCAGTTTGGTCACCCTTGCCGCCGTCATGATGCGGCCAGTCAAAGCCGGAGGCGAAGCCCTCTATTACAGCAGCAGCCTGCTGATCGCCGCCGGAGCCATGGGCGCGTTTGTGGCCACTGACCTGTTCTTCTTCTACGCCTTCCACGAGCTGGCCCTGATCCCGACGTTCCTCATGATCGGGATGCGCGGCACCGGAGATAACCGGGATGCCGCTTGGAAAATCACCATCTATCTCGGCCTCGGCAGCCTCGTCCTGCTGGCTGGTCTGGCGGCGCTCGTCATCAACGCCAGCGGCACCGGCATCACGACGTTCGATATGGCGGAACTCCGTCAGCTCGCTCCGAAGATTGCTCCGGCCACCCAAGAGCCGATATACCTCACCATCCTGCTGGGTTTTGGCGTGCTGATCTCTCTTTTCCCCTTCCACTCCTGGGCCGCCCCGGCTTACGCGTCCGCTCCGGCTCCGACCGCGATGCTCCATGCCGGGGTATTGAAGAAATTCGGTCTCTACGGCTTGCTGAGGGTCGCGGTTCCCATGCTGCCAGCCGGTTTCCATGCCGAGTGGATCCAGCATCTCCTGCTGGTACTCCTGCTCGGAAACATCCTCTTCATCGGCCTCGTCACCATTGCTCAAAAGGAATTGGATTTCACCCTTGGGAATTCCTCGGTGATGCACATGGGCTACGTCTTCCTCGGCATCGCCAGTGGCACGGCGGTCGGCTACAGTGGGGCGGTTTTCCTGATGTTTGCCCATGGCGTGTCCATCGCCCTGCTCTTCGCGCTTTGCTCGCATGTCCGGGAGAAAACCGGCACCCTCCAACTCGCCCGGCTCGGCGGATTGGCTAAATTAGCTCCTTTCCTGGGCCTCAGCTTCGCCATGGCCGCTTTCGCCAGCATTGGCCTGCCCGGTTTTGCCAACTTCGCAGCGGAAATCATGGTCTTCCTCGGGGGCTTCGCCGAAAAACCGGCGGATCACCTCGGCCCGCTGCAGATCACCACCATCCTCGCGCTCTGGGGGGTGGTCATCAGCGCCGTTTACATGCTGCGCGCCTTCCGGAAAGTCTTCCAAGGCGAGCCTGCCGAAGTCTGCACCACCGCTACCGATCTCTCCTTCGCCTCCCGCCTTCCCATCCTGCTCCTTCTCGTCGCCCTGCTCACTACCGGCTTCGTCCCCGAGCTGCTCATGAAGGCCATCCGCCCGTTCGCCCAGGCACTCGCGGCTCTGAACTGACCGCCCCCGCCCGTTTCCTCCGTTTTCCACTTTTGACCACCCTTTAGAAAATGCCGGCCTATTATCTGGAAGTTGCGGTCGTGATCCTCGGCCTCGTCCTGCTCATGCTGGAGGCCTTTGCCACCGGCGGGGACAAGCGTTTCGTCGGCCACCTCGCCCTCGTGGGCCTCGGTGCGGTCCTCGTCGGCCTTTTCTTCGTCAATACCACGCCGGGCGACTCCTCCTTCTGGAAGTTCTACACCGCCGATTCCCTCGCGATGACCTACAAGGCCATCGCCCTCGTCTGCACCATCATCGTCCTCATTCTCGGACTCGACTACATCCCGGTCCTTGAAAAATTCACCGCCCGCATTGGCGGCCGGGGCGCATGGGGGGAGTTCTTCTGCCTGCCCGTTTTCATCTGCGCTGGCATGATGTGGATGGCCTCCGCCACTGATCTCACCAGTATCTTCGTCAGTTTGGAAACGGTCACCATCGGCCTCTACGTCATGGTCACCTTCATGCGGCGCAACGTGGGTTCGCTCGAAGCCGGCGTCAAATACCTCATCCTTGGCGCCCTCAGCACCGGGTTCCTCGTTTATGGCTTCACCTGGCTCTACGGCATCACCGGCCAGACGAACCTTGCGGCCATTGCCGACAAACTGAACTCCGGCACCGTCGCCACCGCGCCGGCCATGTTTTCCTTCGCGCTCATCCTCGTCGCCCTCGCGTTCAAGGTTGGGGCCGTGCCGCTGCACTTCTGGATTCCCGATGTCTATCAAGGCGCCCCCACTCCCATCACCGCCTTCCTTTCCGTCGGGTCCAAGGCGGCCGGTTTCATCGTCACCACCCGCCTGCTCGCGCCCTACCTGAACGCCGAAGCCCTCACCCACAATGCCACCGCGATCATCCTCGCCGTCGCCTGCGCCACCCTCCTCGTCGGGAATCTCGCCGCCATTCCGCAGAGCAATTTCAAACGCCTGCTGGCTTATTCCTCCATCTCCCACGCCGGCTTCCTCGTCCTGGCCCTCGGCAGTGGAGCCACCGGCGGATTCGGCCTCCAGCCCTCGCAAATCGTTGCTTTCTACATGGCGGCTTACCTTTGCATGACCCTGCTGGCCTTCGCCGTCCTCGTC
>JAYUWQ010000189.1:0-14516 GCA_043753485.1 bacterium | reverse complement strand
AGACGCTGGCCTCGTGCAGGGCCTTCAACACGGCTTTGACGGTCTTGGGATTTTTGTCGGCAAATTCCTCGGTAAAGGCGCAGACCTTCTCCGGATGGTCCTTCCAGATCGCTTGGGTGGTGATGGCGGTATATCCGATGTCCTCGGCGATGGATTTGGCATTCCATGGTTCGCCCACACAGAAACCGTCCATTTTTCCGACCTTCATGTTGGCCACCATCTGGGGCGGCGGGATGGTGATCAGGGAAATGTCGGCGTTGGCGCCGGCGGCGTCGCCGGGATTGATGCCACCGGCGGCAAGCCAGTAGCGCAGCCACATCGCATGGGTTCCCGGCGGGAACGTCATGGCAAAAGTCATGGGCGTGCCGGCCGCTTTGGCGGCCGCCACCATGGGTTTCAACGCGACGGGGTCAGCCCCCACTTTGCCCGCCAGTTCCTTCTTCAGGGTGATGGCCTGGCCATTCCGGTTCAGAATGTAGGGGACGACCATCGGCTTCTTCGGCGCGCCGCCGAGCCCCATGGTGCTGGCGATCGGCATGCCGAGGAGCATGTGGGTGGCCTGGTTGTCGCCATTGGACAGGCTGTCGCGGATGGCGGCCCAGGAGGCACCTTTGGCGACCGTGGAGTTGATGCCGTATTTTTTGAAGAGGCCTTTTTCATGGGCGACCACGATGGAGGAACAATCAGTCAGGGCGATGATCCCGAACTTCATGTCGGGCACTTCCGGGGAGTCGTCGGCGTAGACGGAGCCGGTCCAGCCGAAGGGCAGTCCGGCGGCAAGGGCGCCAAGGGCCGAGCTGCGTCCGAGGAAGGAACGGCGGGAGATTTTTGAGGCTGGGAGATGTGAGGAAGGGTGATTTGACATGGGTGGATTCGGTTGGGAAGGGAGATTCAGCGGGTGGGACGGGCCTGAGCAAAGCACCCGTGATGCCACGTTGGATTTCATTCTGGTGAAGAGATCTCCCGGGATGTATGAGCGGAATTCATACAAGGGCCGGATGGAACCCGCTGATCCGGAGGCGTGGGCTGCAGGCATAAAAAAGCCCCTCCCGGTTTCCCGGGAGGGGCTATCCTATGAAACAATGAACCGAATGATGGCGGCGGTGGGTCAGAACGAAATCGTCACCTGGGTGTAGACAAAATCCGCATCATCGCTGGGGCCGGAAGCCTTGGCGTAATCACCGCTGAAGAAGTGGCTGTAGCCGGCGGCGAGGGCAAAGTTTTTGGTGGGTTTCCACGTGGCGGTGAAGTCCAGTTCCGATCCCACAAAACTGTCAGGGCTGCTGCCGGCTTTGGGAGGACGCACTTTGGTCACCCCATTGGCGCGATACCAGGCGTCGGCGGTTTCAGCGAGCCAGAAGAGGTGGTAATCAGCTTGCAGGCTGACGGTTTTGGAGGGGGCCAGCTTCAACTGGAGGGCTGGATTGTGGATGTTCTGCCACGCGAAAAAGTCGGCGTAACCATAGAATTTGTGATTGGTGGGGAAGAGATTTTGGAAGGTGTCGGTGTTGCCATCAGCGGGATTGCTGTCACCGGTGGCGTAGTTGTATTCGATGCCGAGACGTGGTTTCCACAGGACATTGGCGAAGGTGTAGCCGGTACCGGCGTGGACCGCGCCCGCGTTCAGGGTCTTGCCTTTGACATCCCCAAACTGGAAGGCTCCCTCGAAATCATAATCAAAACCGTTCAGCTTTCCAGCGGTGGACTTGATGCGGGTCCCGAGGGTGACAAAATCGGTGTCGCCGGTGGGGTAGCTCTCGCCCAGATAAAGCGCATAAAGATCCGTGGTCTGGATATCGAGCGCCTTGCTGCTGAAGTAGAGGCCACCGAAGAACTGGTCGCGGCCGGTGTCATTGCTGAGGTCGGATTCGTTGAATTCATCGGCATCCACGTTGACCACGGAGGCCCCGAAGGCATCCAGACTCCAGTTGCTGCCGGTGTAAGTGAACTTGGCGGCATCGAAGACGCGGCTGAAGTTGTTCCAGTCGAAGGCGCCGATCAGTCGTTCATCGCCGTAGGAGAGGATCTGGCGGCCCAGCTTGAGGGTGAGCGGCACCGGCGATTTGGCATTGCCCAGTTCCACCCAGGCTTGGCGGAGATCGGCCTGGTCGTTCCCTTCCGCCCCGAGCTGGCCGGGAATATCAGGCCGGTCGGAATAAAACTCGCGGGTGTCCTGCCCCTGCGCGTAGAATTTGAGGAAGGAGGTGGGCGCAAAGAGGGCCCCGAAGCGCACCCGCTGGAGAAGCCAGGAGTCGTCGGTCAGGGAATCGACGCTGTCATTGAAGTCGAAGTTGTTTTCGCGGGCTTCGAAGCGGAGACGCTCTTCGAAATCGAGGACCAGCTTGCCGCCGAAGAACGACAGGGGGTTGGCCGCCGGCAGGGGGGCGGGCGGCGGGACGGGGGCTTTGCCGGCGGGCATGTCACCGGCCAAGGCGGGCAGGGCGGAGAGGGCAAGTCCGGTGAGAAGCGGGTGGAGGATGGTTTTTTTCATGGGAGGATATTCTGGGATGGCGATGGTGTCAGGGATCAGGTTTTAGTTTTGAGTGACCCCGCCGCAGGAAGCGGAATGAAGGCCAAGGTCCGCCCGGGCCACTTGGTTTAAATTCATCGCGGGTATGAGCATTATTTGGCCAATTGCGGAAATGTGGAGCGGGAATTCTTCATTTATGCACGAATCGTCTCGAGAGTGAATCAGACGCATTTGGAGCCGGGCCCTAATCGCTTTCTCATCTCCCTTTACCCTCAACACGCCAAACGGCGGGTTCAAATAGCAGAAGCGGTGGTTCGTGTAGAATCCAGTGCATACCCCCGGAAGCTATGATTGAAGCATCCAAGCTCCGTGGAGCACCGCCTTTCCATCCATCGTGGCATACCCTGATTGGATAGGACTGTTCCCCGCTATTTCATCTCATCCCAGATTCCTCTTATGAAAATTGACATCCTTCTGTTTTCCCGGCTCAAGATGCTATCCGCCGGTGTGTTCGCCGGAATTGCTGGGCTGAGTCCCTGCCGGGCTGATGTCGTCACGGATTGGAATGCGGAACTCATCTCCGGAATCCGCAGCACCTCACAAAACCCCCCAAAAGCCTCCCGGCAATTGGCCATGCTGCATCTGGCAATTTTTGATGCGGTCAATGGCATTCAACGCACGCACACGCCCTATCATGTTTCGGCTCTTGCCCCGGCGGGTGCATCCAAGACCGCTGCCGTGAGTGCTGCAGCTAAAACCATCATGGATGCCCTCTATGCGGGCGCAGGCCATGCCAACAACGCTACCGTGCGGGCCAACGCCCTGGCCCGGTATGTTGCGGATCTGGCCGCCGTTCCGGATGGAGCGTCCGAGACGGATGGAGTGACGTGGGGCACCGGGGTGGCCAATGCCATGCTGAGTCTGCGGGCCGCGGATCACTCCACCGATGTGGTGGCCTATACCGTTCCGCCGGCTCCCGGGATCTGGCGGCCCACCCCTCCGGCGAATGCCGCCGCGCTCCTCCCCAACTGGCCAATCGTCACGCCGTTCGGACTTGTTTCGGGGAATCAGATCCGTCCTCAGATACCGCCGGCATTGACGGGTTCCGCCTATGCCATGGAGTGGGCTCTGACCAAGGACTACGGCAGCAGTACCAGCACCCTGCGGACATTGGATCAGAGCGAAATCGCCCTGTTCTGGGCAGACGGCGGTGGCACTGAAACCCCTCCGGGACATTGGATGCGCATTGCCCGGACGGTTTCGGCCGCTCAGGGGCTGGGTTTGGAACAGAATGCGCGGCTGTTTGCCCTGCTGAGCATGTCCGTGGCCGATGCGGCGATTGCCTGCTGGGATTGCAAGTACGCGATCAATTACTGGCGGCCCATCACCGCCATCCGGGAGGCTGATACGGATAACAACCCCGCCACCACAGCCGACCCGGCCTGGACCTCATTCATCGGTACGCCCCCTTTCCCGGAATATACTTCCGGACACAGCACCTTCAGCCGTTCTGCGGCCACCGTTCTGGCGAAGTTTTTCGGCACCGATGCCATCAGCTTTTCGATTGGTTCCGATGGCTTGCCCAGCGTGACGCGGACATTTCCGGGATTCTCCGCCGCCGCCGATGAAAGCGGCATCAGCCGGATCTATGGGGGCATCCATTTTCAATCCGGCAATATCGCGGGCCAGTCCTGCGGGCATCTCCTGGGAGAGTTTGCGTGGAATAATTATCTGCAACCCATCGGAGAGTTGAAGTTCACCATGCTGAACAAAACGAACACCGCTGCGGAGCTCCGCTTCGACGTTATTCCCGGGCGCAGCTACCGTCTGGATGCTTCTTCGGATCTGTTGACCTGGAGCCAGCTCACCATCCTATCTTCGGCTACTAACAGTGCAGCATATTCCGACACCAATCCCCCGGCTGGAAAACGCTTCTACAAGGCGGTGTTGCTTCCCTGATCCGTGGAGTCAGCCATAAGCTCTGCAACAATCGTCTGGAAAAGGTGAAGGCGCCTGGGTTCAGCCTTGGGTCTGGGAAGCTTTCCGGAGCCACCGTCAGGTGGCGGAGCGGGTTCATATAGAGAAAGAGGGCTTTCATGTAGTTCATCGTGCAAAAAATCCCGCAAACTGATTAAAAATTCTTTAATACTTGGAGTATCCAGGTGATGCCGACAGCGACCGACATTTCCTCCATCATACGATTTCTAGCTAATTTCGCCCTGATTCCGGGCACTACACAACCCACCACACATCCATGACCAACATCCTGAAATCCGCACCACTCTGTATTCTCACCCTGCTCCCGGCTGCTTTCGCGTCCGCCGGTACGCTGTCGGCCCCTGCCTCTGTTGCAGCCCAGGCTCCTGCCGAGTTTCTCGGTGCTCCCCGTCCCTGTCTCTGCTTGGGAAGCTACACTGGTTCGACCGAAGCACCCTTCTCGGTGAATCTGACCGCAGGTTATGATTCAACTTTCTTCTGCCGTGGGATGGACATGGGAGATGACCTTTGGTCAGCGACGGCCACCGTCGACTGGAACATCAATGAAAATCTGGTCTGGACGGTGTCCAACCGCTACCTGAATGTGGATGAGACCAATTTCGAGGAGAATCATCTCTACACCGGCCTCTTCTACAAAGCGGGAATCCTCAGCATCGGACCCAGCTTCCGGTGGTATCACAATTTCAACGGAGGCATGTTGGAGGACGCCTACGATCTCGGCCTGCAGGCAGTCGTCAAGGCTGGGCCCGTCAACATCAGTGGCGGTTACTATTACGAGACCGAAACGGAGGGCCATTACTTTGAATTGGGACTCGCGGCCCCCATCCGCATCACAGACCGTTTCAGTCTGGTGCCGGCGGCTGAGATTTCCTACACGGACGGCTGGATGATGCCCGGGATGGAAGGCTGGAATACGGTGACTCTGCGTCTGAGCGCGCCCATCAAACTGACCAACGTCCTCACGCTCATTCCATGGATCGGGGCAAATCTCCCGCTGGAAGCCCTCGACGCCCATCAGGACGACAAATTTGTGGGCGGGGTTACCCTCTCGGCCACCTTCTAACGTGGCAATGACAGTTCGTGTTTATTAGGATACTGCACCCGGAGGTAGCCGCAAGGCTCCTCCGGGCTGCTTTTTTCCGGGAGGCGGGATCCCAACCCTGCCAAGGCGCGGGGCGAAGGCCGTGACGGCAGCTCCCTTCCGCTGCGGACAAATCCAAGGCTGCTGCCGGGGCAAAGGGATCTGCGGCCGGGCAAAACTCCACCGTCAAGCCGGGAGGCTTCAGCGGACCGCATTGACGGGAGATGGGTCGCTCAGCCGGGCAGGCCAGTGCCGGCGATGCAGGCCTTGGTCTTGGCCCAGACGGTTTCCGCAACGTCGCGGCCAAGCTTGAGGCCGGCGATGTTATCCGCGGCAATATGATAACCGCCCATGATGCGGGAGAGGCCCGCCATTTCGGCAGTGCCGCTGAAGGTGGGCAGATCCAGCTTGACGGTTTCGCCTCCGGTTTCGGTCAGGACGCAGCATTGGCGGACCTCAATGGCGCCGAAGTGATCGTTGCCCGTGAAGTGTTCCAGGACTTTGGCGCAACAGGCACTGACACAGCTGTGGCCGGAGACGTAGCCGGGGAAAGGAGGGGTGACGAAAACGCTGGGCGAAAACGGATGCCACTGCTCTCCCTTGATCTCGACGGTGCCTTTGTCAGGACCGCCCCAACCCTTGATCGTTTTGCCGGCAAAACAGTGACGGATCAGGGTCCAAGGGCGGGAACTGTCATAAAAGCGTTTGCTTTCCCAGGCGGCGATGAAGGCGTCCTGGGCGGCACTGGCGACCGCAAAATAAAGCAGGACATCCTTGTCGAGGCTGTGCCGGTCGCGCTTGGAAACCATTTGGGCAAATTTCAGCCAGTGGCCGGATTGGCCGGTACTGCGGGGGCCATCACGCATGAATTCCACGATGGCTTTGCGCTCGGCATTGAGGCCGGCGTTGAAGTCAATGCATTCCTGGAGCTGTTTGTCCATCTCCGGCGTGTTGCATTTGGGGGGCGGCGCGGGGCGGAATTGTTCGGGTTTGGCGAGGGAGAAGGATTTGACACGGAACCAGTGGGGCGTCAGGAAACCCGGGACCAGCTTGGGCCCTGACGGATCCTTGGGATTGGTGAAGGCGATCGGCTGCCAGCAGTCCGGATCCTTGCATTTATCCACCGGATTGATGGCCTTGTAATAAGTGTAATCGGAGTAAGGCTTTCCGTCGCTGCCCGTTTCATCCCCGAGCTGGTTCGCTCCATCATGATGGCGGGCAGCGATGGTGGCCTCGGCCACGGCATTGCCCAGACCCGCTCCGGTGGCAGGATCCGTGGATGTATTGGCTGGGTCGAGCCCCTGCTTTTTCATGAAGGCATCCAATGTGGCCAGATCGCCTGGGAAGAGGTCGGCCATGGTGCGGTAGATGGCGAAGCTGATCGCGGCGGCTTGGTGCCCGGCCTGTTCAGCGGAGGGCCGGCGTTTGATCGCGGTCGCATACACCGCGTTCGCTTTGCCATCGTAGCGGGACCAGGCATCGTACATGGCCGTGAGGGGGATGCACATCTGCCGGGAAAGAATGGTGGGGCGTGCTCCGATACGGTCCACGTCGTCCGCGCAGATCTGCTGGACGATATCCAGCCAATCGCTGGCGAGGGTCGGCGTATAGGAGTCGTCTTTGGTGCCGGTACCTGCCCATGACCAGGAGCCGGCCGCGAGAGCTGCAGAGAGGGTGGAACCTGCCACGAGAAACTGGCGACGGGAGGAGCGCAGAGAAGAGTGCATCTTAAAGAGGTTTTTAGGAAATGAGGGGGTTTGTCGCCAGACGCAAAATACCAACCCGCCCTTTGGAGGGATCAAGTGCTTTTATTGGTGGATGAAAATCAGATGAAGTGCGGCAGTTTACAAGTTAAAGCTTTCTTTTGCGGGATTACCCGCGCTGTTACCCAATGCGTTACCTGATTGCTGATGATGATCCTCTGGTCTGTGAAACGGTGGAGAGTTTTCTCTCCCGGCTGGAAGACACCACCTTTTGCCTGGCGGCCGGGGATGGGCTGACGGCCCTGCAATTGCTCACGGCGGGCGGGATCGATGCGGTTTTTCTGGATCTGGATCTGCCCGGGCTGGATGGAGCGTCGGTGTTGAAGGCCCTCGCCGGGGATATCCCGGTGGTGGTGATTTCCGCGAGCGCGGACTTCGGGGCGGCCTCGTATGAATTCCGGGTCGCGGATTATTTGCTGAAGCCTTTGACCTTTCCCCGGTTTGTCCAGGCGGTGGGCCGCCTGCGGGAGGCCCGGTCCGCCCGGAACCCGGCAGCCGGGGCGGCCGTTTCCCCTGCCGCGGCGATGGATACGAGGGATTTGTTTGTGAAGGAAGGCACCCGGATTGTGCGGGTGCCACTGAGCCAGTTGCTCCTCGTCAAAGCGGAGGCCAATTATGTGGAATTCATCCTCACCGAAGGCTCGGTGATGAGTCTCATGAGCATGAAAAAGCTGGAGGAAATCCTGCCGGCTGATTTTGTCAGGGCCCACCGGTCCTACATGGTGAATTGGCGGAAAATCTCCCGCATTGAGGACGGCGTGGCCATCATTGGAAAACACCGGGTGCCGTTGGGCGACAGCTACCGGGACGGGCTGCTGTCGCGGTTGCCAGGGCTCGCCTGAGAGCTGGGAGGCAACCGGCTATTCCGCCGCGCGCTGGGAGCATTCGGCGGCGGCCTGTTGCAGCAGGGTCCCGGCATGGGCGGTCTGGGTCCAGTCACCTGCCAATAGGAGGGTGAAGGTCTGGTCCAATTCCGTGAGTTGCAGGCCGGCGAGGGCAGAGTGGAGCTTGTGGCGCAACCGGCGGAGGCGGTCGTGGTTTTGCTCCGCAGCGGCGGCGGTCAGTTCCACCCCGGCGCTTTGGAATTCTCCGGCTAGGGCCAGCAGCACCCGCCGGAGCCGCTCCGGTTCTGCCGCGAAGAGATCCGTCAGGAGTGGCGGGCCGGCTTCACCGGAGGGCTTTTCCGGCAGGGGTGTTTTCAACCGGCTGGCGGGGGCGAGACATCCTGCCAGGGCTTCCAGCAGCCGCCCCGGGTTCACTGGTTTGGTAACCACGGCCGCCATTCCCGCCGCATGGCAGGCTTGGCGGGTGGCTTCGTCCACCTGGGCCGTCACGGCCAGCAAAGGAAGGTTTGGGTGGAGGGCCCGGATCCGGGCGGCAAGGGCGATGCCATTGGTGTCAGGCAGCTGCAGGTCGAGGAGGGCGGCGGCGAATGCTTTTCCGGAGCCCACCGCGGTGAGGGCGGCGGCCCCATCTTCCGCCATCTCATAAGTAACTCCCGCTTCCTCCAGAAAAGCGGCGAGGACTTCGCGGTTCATGGCAGAGTCCTCCACGCACAACACATGCGCTCCCGCCACCCCGGCCGCGGCCGGAGCCGGACTCTCGGGACCCACCATGCGGGCGCCGAAGGGGCAGGGCAGCGTCAGCACAAAACATGACCCATCCTGCGGACGGCTTTCCACGTTGAGATGGCCGCCCATCAGTTCCGCGAGGGAACGCGAGATGCTGAGCCCGAGGCCGGTGCCGCCGAAACGCCGCCCGATTTCCCCGTGGGCCTGGTCAAAAGGAGAAAAGATGCGGCCAATATCTGCTTCCTGAATCCCAATGCCGCTGTCCTCCACCCGGCAGGTGAGCCAGCCGTCCTGCCAGTCCACCGCCAGCCTGACAAATCCTTCGTGGGTGAATTTCACGGCGTTGCTCAGCAGATTATGCAGCACCTGGGACAGCCTCAGCCGGTCGCCTATCACCATTTCCGGCACCTGCGGGGCCATCACCGTGAACCAGCGCAGCCCTTTCTGGGCGGCGAGGGGCCGATGCGTGAGCTCCAGATCGCTGATCAGCGGCCCGAGGGCAAAGGGGGCAGGGTCGCAGACCAGCCGGCCGGCTTTGATCTTTGACCAGTCCAGGGCTTCATTCAGCAGGCTGGTGAGTTGCCCGGCGGCAGCATGCAGGCTGCGTAAAATCGGCTCCTGGTGCGGGGCCGGGCGATTGCGTTCCAGCACGTGCAGCATGCCGGTCACGGCATTGAGCGGGGTGCGGATTTCGTGGCTCATCACGGCGAGGAAATCATCCTTGGCCCGCGAAGCCTCGTCCGCCCGTCCCCGCGCTTCCTCCAGAGTGCGCACCTGTTCCGCGATTTTGCCGGACATCCGGTTGAAGGCGGCGGCCAGCTGTCCAATTTCATCCGCCGGTTGTTCATTGAGCACCGGCGCGGGACCGCCGGTGGCAAATTCGCCGAGTGCCTGGACCACCGCCCGGAGGCGCCGCGTCACCAGGCGGGCCAGCAGCACCAGCAGCAGCAAACCACCCAGGGCCGTCAACGCCGAGGCCAGCAGGGCCTGATTCCGCACCCCGCGCAGATCGGCGAAGGCGGCCTCGCCATTGCTCCCGGTCCTGACATGAAAGTGGCGCGGGGATCCGGGCATGAACTCGTAACTGCCCGTGAAGGCCAGCCACTGATCCGGCACCAGGATGTCCTCCGGGCCGGCTGGTTTCAGCAGATTGAATCCGGTGTGCAGATCCGCCCCAAAGCGGAACTGAGGATCAGGATGCAGCAGGTAACTGCCGGAGTCATTGGCGAGCGCCAGCTTCAGCCCGCTCACCGTCTGCTGCTGCATGGATTCAAGGAGGGGCCGCAGGTCGGCATTGATCACGATCCAGCCAAACTGCCTGCCTTGGCCGTCCTGCACCGGCGTCACCGCCCGGAGGGTCGGCATCCACGGTTTGGTGATGCGGCCAAAGTCCTGGTTCAAATCCGCGTCCGACAAATAAATGCCTCCCGGAGGCAGCCCACGGCTTTCCTCGATATAATCGCGGTCCCCCTTCTGTTGGAGCTGGTCTTCCGGGGTCACGCTCACCACGCCATCGCTTTGATCGAGCCGCACTTTTTCCCGCCCTCCATCCGCTGTCCCGATCAAACGCACCTGGGCGTAGACGGACTTGCCCTGCATCAGTGCCCGGAAATTTTCCTCCACCCGCTGCCGCTCCCCTGGTCCGCGTATCCCGCCAACATATTCCTGCACACTGGGGATGCGGGCGAGATAGAGGGCATCCCGCGCCACATCCGCGATGAATCCCTGCACCTTCAGGGCCGCCATGCCAGCCTCGTGATCGAGGCGTTCCTGCCACTGGGTCACGGCCCGCTCCCGCCCGGCGTCATAGCTGCGCAGGCCGAAAATAAGCACCGTCCCCGTCAGGATGATGCCCGCCACCAGCGTCAGCCGGGTGACGAGCGAAAAGGGACGCAGTTTCATGCAGAAACCCCGATCATAACGGCAATCCTCCCGGGGTGGAAAGCTGCAATCTTGCAGAAAGTCGGCCGGTTCAGCGGGGAATCTGCCCGCTCCGGCGGCGGAAGGCCACCGCGGCGCCCAGCCCTACCGTGGTCAGAAGCAACCTTCCGTCCGGCTCCGGCACCGCCGTCAGCAACGTGGCGTCGCCAGTCAGGGAGACTCCCGTGAAGCCGCCTTCCGGATCGCCGATCACGCCATAGATCCGGATTTCGAGCGGGTCCCCTCCCGTATAAGTAAAGTCCGACAGGGTGACGGACATTTGGCCCGCCCCTCCCTTATTGTTCAATTTCAGGCTGGAGGCCGCGGCAAAGGCATCCGCACTGGTTCCAGCCCAGGCTTTGTCCGGTTTCAGGCCTGTGACATCGGAAAAAGTCAGGACCACCTTTTGAAATACCGTTCCGCTGGTCACTCCGGACAACATGATGCTGAGATACGAGGCTGCCCCTTCCACCTTGCCAGTGCTGGAAACGGTCAGGCCCGTTTTGTCCGGCGCCAGGCCTTGGCGCACGGTCCAACCGGTTTTGGTCTGATCCCACGGCAGGGGTCCCGCCGAAATGCCCCAACGCTGCGGGACAGTTTGCTCGGCCCCATAACCCCTTCCCGCCAGGGTCGCCACCATGCCGGGCAGGGAGACGGTTCCCACGGAGAGCGTCGAAATCCCTGGATTCGAGGGATCCCCCTGCGTTCCGGCACTGGGATTGAAACGGACATCGAGGGTCGCCCCTCCAGCGGCACTGGCCAGCCAGAGAGAGCAGCAGAGCACTTGAAACAAATCGCGCATGAGTTAAATTATAAAGTATTCCATAATATCTATACTTGCCGCCCGCATCGCACAAGATAAAATCCATAAATTCTGTGTTTATTTAGAGATGGTTACCCGCAGCTCTGCTGCGGACGGGAAATAGGAAGAAAGATAAAATAAAGCATTCACCATAATTTCCATTGCTTTTACAATTCAAGTGAGCTATTAATCAATAAATCTGAATGATTCTAGGCGGCCGCTCCGGCTGTCCCCTCCGTCCATTTCCCTTTTTGGCCATGCCTCCCTCACCCAAAACCACGGACCAACTCCTTACCGCCGCTGCGCAAGCGGCCACTCACGCGGCCGAGGCGGCGATGGCCGCAGCCAAAGCGGTTGCCGCCGTCCGCAAGGGAGAACCGGTTCCTGAGGAAGCGCCGGAGCGGGTGCCCTTCGCGGAGATTCAACTGCCAGCCCCGGTGCTGGATGCCACCCGGCGGACCGCAGCGTCGATTTACCTCGCCCGGGTGCATTTTTACTGTCCCGCCTGCCGGCGGCAGACCGTGCTGTCGATCCGGCATTGCGGGGCCTTGGTCAGCTGCCCCAAATGCTACACCGGCATCCGGGTGCCCGATCCCCGCCGGAAGCGGCCGGCCGAAAACTTTGGCCGCACCCTCCAGCCCCTGCTGCATCCCCGGCGGTTTGCCCCCTGCATGGATTCCCAGCGGATCGTGCCGTGGTTGATCCGTCATTTGCCCAGTGCCGTCCAGGGCTTGGCGACTTCCGGCACCGCCCTGCTGATAGCGGCGACCATCGCGATGAGTCCTGTCACGCTCCGCTGGGCCTCACTCGATATTCTGGCGGCAGCCGGGCCTCATGCCATGCTCCGTCCTGCCCCAACCGCCCATCGCGAACTGGGAAGCGAAGCCACCGCAGTCGTTCAGAAATTCCTCGCGGCCTCCACTCCGGAAGCCAAGGCCGCCTGGGTTACCGACCCCGCCCGCACCGTCCCCCGCATGGCGGACTGGTATGCCCGCCACCCCGGCGGCAGCGCCCAACCGGAAGCGGTGATCGGTCCCTCCAGTCAGGGATTTTACGCCACTCCGGGCGACCGCATGGCCGTGAGTGAAGTGCCCGTCGAAATCGAAGGAAGCGCGCCCCTGACTTATTTGGTGGAGCACCGTCCGGAAGGTCCCCGGATCGCCTGGACCGAATCCGTGGGGTATTCGCCGATGGAGTGGAAGCGTCTGGTGGGTCAATTCTGCCGGGAGGAACCGGTCCGGCTGCGTCTTTTGGCCTGCCGGGATGATTATTATAACTTCGCCTTCGCGGCTGGAGGCGAGTTCAGTTGTATCCGCCTGCATGATCCGCAGACCATGGAATTGCTGGGCTTTGGATACGTCCGCCGCACGGCGGAAATGGATCAGACTCTGGAGATCAGCCTCCCCCCTGCGGAGGCCGTGGCCTTGCGGCCCGTCACTGTTGACGTCCTGCCCTGTCCCGATTCCGCCACGACCCAGCAGGTGGAAATCATAGGTCCCGTCATTCCCGGCTGGAAAGACCTCGCTCCCCCCGGTCTGCGGATTCTGGCCCAGGGTTAGGGGTGGTCACCCGTGGGAAGGCCAGGATGCCTGCGTCCTCAAGGCGGGGCGGTGGTGTCCGTGTTGGGATAGCTCCCGAGCACTTTCACAAAGCTGCACTGCTGCTCCAGTTCGCCCAGGGCCTTCATGAGCGCGGCGTCCTCACAATGGCCGAGGATATCCACAAAGAAGAAATACTCCCAGTCCCGGCGTTTGGAGGGACGGCTTTCGATCTTCGACATGTTGATGTGGAATTCGCTGAAAGGCGTCAGGGCTTTGAACAGAGCGCCCGGCTCATTGCGCAGACTGAACATCAGGGAAGTCCGGTCATTTCCGGTCGGGGGGCAGGTCGTTTCGCTCAGCACCAGAAAACGGGTGGTGTTGGTCGCGCTGTCCTGGATGGATTTGTCCAGCACTGTCAGACCGTGGAGCTGGGCTCCCAAGGCTCCGCCGAGGGCGGCGGCATGGGGCGTCCGCGCCGCTATCTCGGCGGCTTTGGTGGTGCTGCTCACTTCCACCCGGTCCGCATGCGGCAGGTTTTGGTGCAGCCAGTTCCGGCATTGGCCAAACACCTGCGGATGACTGTAAAGCACCTTGATCTCCTTCTTCGGAATGTTTGCCATCAGACAATTTTCAATCCGCAGCAGGATCTGCGCACAGATCTTGAGGGGGCTGTCGGCAAACAGATCCAAGGTGTGATTCACCGCGCCTTCGGTGCTGTTTTCAATCGGGACCACGCCATAGTGGGCCCGCCGCCGGGCCACCTCATCAAAGACATCCTCAAAGCTCGGCTTGGGCACATACTCCACACTGCGGCCGAATTTATTCAGGGCAGCCTGGTGGGTCCACGTGCCCTCCGGTCCCAGATAGGCGATTTTCAGATCGTCCTCCAGGGCCAGCGCCGCCGACATGATTTCGCGGTAAATGGCCCGGACGGATTTTTCCGGCAGCCTTCCCTGCAGCGCCGCGTTTTTCCGCGCGAGGGCCTGCAACAGCGCTTCCTCCCGCTCCGGAGCATAAATCATGAGCCCGGCCTGCTTTTTGGCTTCTCCTATGCCATGCACCACGTCTGCCCGCTCATTCAGCAGGCGCAGGAGTTCGGAGTCGAGAGAGTCGATTTTTTTTCGCAGGTCGTCCAAAGGCATAGGCAGGGGCAATCATGCAAGCAGAGCGTAGAAATCGCGCAAAGCCAAATCGGAAATTCACCGCCGGTCCGCCGGAGCAGGGCCGGCCCCTTGAATGGTCCCGTGCTCCAAGGTTTGAAGTTCAGTATCCTAAGCGGTGTCTTCGCAAATCAGGCGATTTCCTGACAGTTTTCCGGGATGGCCGGCGTCTCTTGGATACTATGTTCAACAGATTGACCCGTAGTCTGG
>JAYUWQ010000188.1:0-5213 GCA_043753485.1 bacterium | reverse complement strand
GAACTCCCGTCCTGATCCTGATCTTTATTCCGGCCCGCCGCCCGGCTCCGGTTTTCAGCCGGTCCCGAAGCGCAGCCCTTTTTTCAACAGGCTCCTAGA
This sequence comes from bacterium, assembly GCA_043753485.1. Lineage (GTDB taxonomy): Bacteria > Verrucomicrobiota > Verrucomicrobiia > Verrucomicrobiales > V1-33 > CAIZWU01. The sequence continues at coordinate 5,114 of JAYUWQ010000188.1, read as the reverse complement.
AAAAATTTGACATCGACCACGGAATAACAATAAGTGGAGCAGGCTGTGACAAGCCTAGCGGCTGTCACAGCCTGCTCCAAGGATTGATGGACACAAATTCACCAGCGCGGCCTATTGTGGGCACGTGGCACCGTTTACCGGGCCGCGTCTTCTTGCGTGTTGGGCGTGTTACTTGGGGCGGCTTTTCCACCGGCGATCACCGGAAAAGCTGACAAGTAACGAAATGCAACAGGACCTCCCATGGAAGCGACGCTCCCTCGCGTCAATTTCACGGCCCAAGCCAAAAGCTGAGGCCGCGGAAGTCCCGTTATTCCACTGGCGAAGAAATACCGTCGCCCCTGCCGTGCAATTGGAATCCCTGCTTTGCCTTAGCAGCCCGCCCGACGCTCATTTCAGACACGGCTGCGGACGGCCAAGGCTGTAAGGTTTTTCGACGGTAAGCCACTTTTTCAAATAATACTGGATATTGCACAAGGCTATCGCGCCACCGGTCCAATATAACGTTTTGCAATGACGACGCTGTCGAAGGACACCACATTCACGGCCTGCTTCGTCCAGCGGTCGGTGATGTAGGATTCCAAGGTCAGGGCATTGGCCTTGAGGCCTTCGCTGGTGCGCCAGTTGATGCCTTTCCAATGGCCTTGGAGCTGGCCGTCGATCCAGAAGGCCTGTTCCCCATCCGGCTGGCCGGGGGTGTTATGCTTCAGCATGAACTCCACACTGATCCATGCCCCCCGCGGGATCAGGGGAGCCGTGGGCACGGCAAAGGAATTTCCCCAGAACTTGCCGTCCTTGGCGGGCTCCATCTCATGCCAGTAGCTGTAGAAATTCCACCGGCCCGGCGGGGTCCAGGCGCCCCAATTTCCCCACGGTTCGATGGCGGTGGAAAAGCGTCCCTGGCCTTCCGGCTTCAAGCCTGCTCCGCCGAAGCCGCTCCACTTGTCCCCGCCTCGCAGCCCCTTGTTAGCCCTCAGGGTGACGAAATGATGCACGTAGTCGCACTTCTCATCGAAGCGGGTGTAAAACCGGATAAAGACCGGATCGGCCGGCTCAAACCATTTGGTCAGGCCACCGCCCATGTCCTGCCCCAGATGGGCTTCGACCCGCAGGCAGCGTTCGCCCAAACCGGTGTCCTTGCCGGGGGGCGAAAACGAGAGAACTTTGCCGTCCTTGTTGCCGGTCTCATCCCAGCCATCCCCCAGGGCGCCCGACTCAAAGTCGTCGGCAAAAATAACATCGGGGGAGGCCTTCAACCCGGTATCCCGGTGGAAGAGGGCCGCCAGCCCCGGGCCCTCCGGCAGGAGTTGTTTTCCGGCCAGATTGGTCTGGTCCTGCGGGTCGCCCCCCGCGAGGGCCAGACCGGCACGGCCGAGCCAAAGCGCGGTGGCCGCGGCCCGCCAGCTGATGCCAACGTTCAGACGGACCGGGGGGTGGAGTTTTGAGGGAGGATTCATGGTGGAGGAGTCTGAGTCCCGGCGCTGATGGTGTCAAACCTCCTTCCGGTATGGCAGGCGGAGGGGCTGCGCAATTTCATATAAAAGAGGCGGGATTTTCGGCTGGGCGTTTGTGTATAAAACGTTTCTCATTGTCCACTCCCGATATTTTTCAGCCATCACATGAATCGTTCCCTCTCCCTCGCCTTCACTTTGGCCCTGCCCGCTTTTGCGGTCGCGGCACCGTCGCCCCTCCGCGTGTTATTCCTCGGGGACAGCTCCCCGGCCAGCCGTGACCACTGCCACGTTCTGATGCGGGAACTGGGACGGGATGCCGTGTGGTTCGATTACGCCTCCGATCCGGCGCAGGTGACGGCGGAGCGTGTGGGGCAATTTGATGCCGTGTTGGTGGAGGGTGCCGCGGACCGCTTCCCTGCCCTCGGTGGCGCGGACAAAACCAAGCTGGTCAGCGAATCCTTTACCGGAGCCGGGGCCACCCTGGGCACAACGGGATATCTTAAGCCGCTGCAGGAAAAACTCCTCACCGCAGCCGGGGCCACCCGCCGCGCGGAATGGCAGGCCTTCCTCGCCCAGCGCGAACCCGAGAAACGCGAGGCCAATCCCAACGTGGCCAACTACGAAAAACGCCCGGATCCCCTCACCTTCCAGCATCCTCTCAGCGTCAAAGGCAGCATGGAGCGCACCCAGGTGGCTCCCGACCTGAAGCTGGAACTCTTCGCCAGTGAGCCGGATATCACCAAACCCATCGCCCTCGCGTGGGATGACCGGGGCCGCTGCTGGGTCGCGGAAACCAGCGACTATCCCCATGGAGTGGCCCCGGAGGGCAAAGGAAACGACCGCATCAAAATCTGTGAGGACACCAACGGGGACGGCAAGGCCGACAAGTTCACCGTCTTCGCGGAGCATCTGAATATTCCCACCAGTCTGGTCTTCGCCAATGGGGGACTGATCGTGTCGCAGCCTCCGCGCTTCCTTTTCCTCAAGGATACCAACGGAGACGACAAAGCCGATGTGAGGGAAGATCTGATCACGGGCTGGGGCATCGGTGACACCCACGCCCAGGCCAACAACCTGCATTACGGGATCGACAACTGGTTCTACGGCTGCGTCGGTTATTCCGCCTTCGATGGCGAAGTCGGCGGGCAACGCAAACGGTTCACCCAGGGTACTTATCGTTTCAAGGGGGATGGCTCCGCTCTTGAGTTTCTCCATCAGTTCACCAACAACTCCTGGGGGCACAGTGCCAACACGGCGGGCGATCAATACGGCGGCACCGCCAATGGCGCGCCCCTGTTCTATGGTGGTATCCCAGCCACGGTAGTCCCGCCCGGCCAACGCGTGATGACCGCAAAGAAGATCAATCTGGAGGAAAAGGTCCACACCATTACCCCCAACTTCCGTCAGGTCGATGTGATGGGCGGCTACACCGCGGCCGCAGGTTCCAGCTTCATCGAATCCGACAAACTCCCTCCGCGCCTGCAGGGCATGGCGATGGTCTGCGAACCGACCATGAAGACGGTTTCCCTGATGGATGTAAAAGCCGCCGGGGCCGGAGCCGTCGCGGGCGATGGCTTCAACCTGCTGGCCAGCAGCGACGAGTGGATGTCGCCGGTCTTTGCCGAAGTGGGACCGGACGGCGCGGTCTGGGTGGCCGATTGGCAAAACTTCATTATCCAGCACAACCCCACCCCCACCGAGGACCGGGGCGGCTATAAAGCGGAAACCGGGGTCGGCGGGGCGCACAAAAACGACCTGCGCGATCACTCCCGGGGCCGCATCTACCGCGTGACCTGGAATAAAGCCGCCCAGCCCAACCAACCTGTCCAACTCAATGCCAAGGACCCGGCTTCCCTGGTGGCGGCTCTCTCCTCCTCTGTGCAGGAACGCCGCCTCACCGCCCAGCGTCTGCTGGTGGAAGGCAAACACAACTCCACCGCCGAAGCCTTGAAGAAACTGGTTATGGCCAATGATGGTTCAGTCGCGGCTTTACATGCCCTGTGGTCGCTCCAGGGCCTCGGAGCCCTTGATGACGCCACCTTTACCGCGGCGCTGTATGCCAAAGATGCCCGCCTGCGCCGCAATGCCGTCCGTGCCCTGGGCAATGACCAGGCCTCGATTGCCCGCTACTTCGGGTCCGGGGTGGTGAATGATCCTGACCTCACCACGCGCCTCGCGGCTTTTGTGAAGCTGGCGGAATTCCCCACCACCTCCGAGATCCAAACCCTCGTGAAACAGCTCGCCCTGAATGCGGAGGTTAAATCGGATGAATGGCTGAAGGATGCCTCCCGTCTGCTGGTGAAAAAACACCAGGCCGAAACCTCCACGGAAGGACCCAATCTGCTGCCGAATCCCAGCTTTGAAACCACCGGCAGCGATGGTTTGCCTGAAGGCTGGAAACGCCGCGACTATCAGAATACTCCAGCCAACCAATCGGCCAAATGGTCCACCGTGAGCTTGCCAGGCTGGACCCACAGTGGCAGCAAGTCCGTGCGCTGCATCACCGACGGCCAGGCTGACACCAGCCTGTATGCCGACGTGGAACTGAAGCCCAGCACCGAATACCGTCTCAGTGCGTGGATCAAAACCAACAACCTTCGCGGCAAGGTGAGTCTGAATGACCATGTGAACCGTCAGGAGACCGAAAAGGTCACCCGCAATGCTGATTGGACTTTGGTGGAGGTCACTTACAACAGCGGCAGCGCCACCAAAGCCAGCATCAATCTGCTCCACGTGGCCAGGGGTGACAGCCACTTTGATGACGTCAAATTCTGCGAACTCATCCCCGAAGCTGAAACCGACACCGCAGTCGCGGGAGACGCCAAGCGTGGAGCCGAGATCTTCTGGAAGCATCCTGTGGCCGGTTGTGTGAACTGCCATATGCTCGGTGGAAAAGGCAGCGCGGTCGGACCACCCCTCGATGGCCTGGCCACCCGCAAGGACGCCGCCTACATCACCGAGAGCCTGATCGAGCCAAACGCCAAACTGTCCGAGACCTACACCGCCACCCCGGTTTCCCCCATGCCTCCGATGGGACTGATCCTGAAACCGCAGGAATTGGAAGACGTGAAGGCGTTCCTGTTGACGCTCAAGTAGGCGCGGGACGTCCCGGCCCATAAACGGCATTGGTGCCTTGCATTGGAGGGCGGAACGGAGACATTGCGCGCTTCTTTCCCCTTCCATGCTTCAACTTAATAACATCAGCAAAGCCTACGCCGGCCGCGTCCTCTTCGATCAGGCCTCCCTCCAACTCATGCGGGGCGACCGCCTCGGCCTCGTCGGGCCCAACGGCGCCGGCAAGTCCACCCTCTTCAGCATCATCCTCGGGGAGGAAGCGCCCGACTCCGGCAAGGTCCTGCTCGAACGGGGCGTCACTTTCGGTTATCTCCCGCAGGAGAGCGCTCCCGTGGGCGATGAAACGGTACTGGAAATGGCCACTGCCCACATGGCCGATGCCCTCGGATGGGAAGCAGAACCCAAGGCCAAACGAATCCTGCGCGGCCTCGCCTTCCGGGAATCCGATTTCAACCGCCCCGCCAAAGCCCTCAGCGGCGGCTGGGTGATGCGCGCCCACCTCGCCCGGTTGCTGGTCCAGGAACCCGACCTCCTCCTCCTCGACGAACCCACCAACCACCTCGACCTCGAATCCCTCGGCTGGTTCCA
>JAYUWQ010000187.1:0-2123 GCA_043753485.1 bacterium | reverse complement strand
TATGAGCCGGCTCTGGCGAACCCCGGGAAATTCCATGGACTGGGCACTTATGAAATCGAGACCGGGGAAACGGCGGCCAGTCCCACCCCGACCTGCTCCCAGATTTTTGCAGAGTCCCTCGTGAAGTTTGCCAAAAAGGACCGGAAGATCACAGCCATCACGGCGGCCATGCCGGGAGGAACGGGATTGGGGCATTTCAAGAAAGAGATTCCGGAACGTTATTTCGACGTGGGGATTGCCGAGGAGCACGCGGCGCTTTTTGCCTGCGGTCTGGCCGCGCAGGGATTGCGTCCTTTCCTCGCGATTTACAGCACCTTCATGCAGCGGGCTTACGACATGATCATTCATGACATGGCCCTGCAAAAACTGCCGGTGCGGTTGTGCATGGACCGGGGCGGACTCAGCGGGGATGATGGCCCGACGCATCATGGACTTTTTGATATTGGCTACCTGCGGCATGTGCCGGGCCTGATCCACATGCAGCCGAAGGATGAGGATGAGTTTGTGGATATGCTGTGGACCATGGCGCATTACGAGGCCGGTCCGACCGCCATCCGCTACCCGCGCGGAGCCCTCACCGGAAAGGCCATCAAGCCCGAACCGAAACTGCTCGAAATCGGCACCGCGGAAGTGGTGGCGGATGGGACAGATGTGGCCTTGATCGGGCTGGGCACCATGTTCGAAATGGCAGAAAAGGCGAAGGTTAAACTGGAAGCGATGGGTTATTCCGTAGCGCTGATCAACCCCCGCTGGATCAAGCCGCTCGACACCGCAGTGCTGGAACGTTATGCCCACCGCTGCCGCGTCCTGTGCACCTTGGAAGACCACGTGCTGCACAACGGTTTTGGCTGCGGGGTGATCGAGCACCTGCACGATGCGGGCCTGCACACTCCTGTGGAACGGTTGGGTTGGCCGGATGAATTTGTCGAGCACGGCACCCCAGCCATTCTGCGCGCCAAACATGGGCTGACGGTGGAGGAATGCGTGAGGAAAGTGCTCCAGCATTTGGAGGCGAAATCCCCCGCCGGGACTCCCGGAGTCGCCATGGTCTGAATTCAGTTTCCTGCCTGTTTTCCCATGTCTGCCCCTGGTTTCCCCCCGTCGTCCGCCGGACGTGCTTTTACGTTATGGCTGGACCCGGCCCGTTGGCCGGTGGTCCCGCTGCGGCTGCCCGGCAAGGCTTTTTCGGTTTGGCTAGATCCCGCCCGCTGGCCGGTTCCCGCGCTGCGCCTGCCCGGGCGGGCCTTCACCTTGTGGCAGGACCCGGCGCGCTGGCCGGTCCTCCGGTTACGACTGCCGGGCGGGGGATTCACTTTGTGGCTGGCCCCTGAAACATGGCCGCTTCCCAGCGGGTTATCCTTGCCGGTTCTCCTGCCTCCCCCCGACATGCCTATTCAAATCAACCAAAACAAGGCCTTCACCCTTTGGACCCGGCCGTCGCAGGTTACCCCGATCCCGATGAAAAATGGCATGACGGCAGCCGGATTGGCGGAGGCCACCGGGGCTCAGCCCATCAGGACGGCCCCGACTGTTGCCGCAGCCGCAGGTCAGCTTGGAAGCACCGCACATACTCCCGCCAACGCCACCCCTCTGGCGCACCGGTTCCTGCCCCTCGCTGCCGGGGTCGTCGCGGTGCTCGGTTTAAATGCCCTGATCAATGCCGCGGATTCCAAGAAAATAGCGGTGATGGATGCCGGACTGGATGCGGAACTGAGCGGGATGCGCCTGCGCATCGAACAAGCAGGCAAGGGCATGGCGGAGATTGATGAGCGGAATGCCAAGGCCGCCGATGAGTTCAAGAAAAAAGTGGAGCAGCTTGAGGCCAGTGCCTTGGTCCTCCAGCAGGAAAATGCCCGGATGGGGTCCGCCCTCACCAAGGCGCAGGAGACGATCCGTCAGGCGGAAGCCGGTGGGCTGGAGCGAGACGGGCTCATCCAGAAGCTCCAGGAGGAATTGAACCAGGCCAAACTGGTCGCTTCCACCGCGGACACCAAAGCGCAGACCCTGGTTGTCAGCGCCATGGAGGAAGCCTCCGTCATCCAACGGGAATCCGCCGCCGCGGTGGTCACGCTCCGCGAATCCCTCGCCCGGCTGGAAGCGGAAAAAGCGGCGGCCCTCAAAGC
>JAYUWQ010000186.1:0-2124 GCA_043753485.1 bacterium | reverse complement strand
ATGACGATCCCACAGCTCGCAGCAGCGCTGGACTCTCCCAACGAATGGCAACGGGACAAGGCTCACATGATGCTGGTCTGGAAAGTCCGCGATATCAGCAAGGAAGAAAAAGAAAAATTGTTGGCTGAAGTGCGGGCCGGGCTGGCCCATCCCAACCCGTTGGTCAGGCTGCACCTGCTCTGCGCCCTTGATGGCATCGGAGCCGGCAACGCAGCCGCCGTCCTGGCGGGACTGGCTGATTCTTTTCCCGCCGTGCGGGAAAACGCCCTGAGGCTGGCAGAAGCGCTCCCGGATCCCGCCGTATCAGGCCGCTTGGAAAAAATGGTGGACGATCCTGATGCCAAAGTGCGGTTGCAGTTGGCCTTCAGCCTGGGAGCCTGGATGCCCGAGTCCCATACTGACAGCGCCAAAGCCGGCATCACCCTGGCCCGGCTCGCCGCCCGCGATCACGCCGATCCATGGATGCGCGCCGCGGTCATGAGCAGCGCACCCCCCCATTGCCGGGCGTTATGTGAGGGGGTGGCCGCCGCCGGAGGACCCGCCCTCGCGGCCTATGCCGATGATCTGGCCACCCTCGCGCTGGCCCTCGAGGATCGGGATTCCCTCGCCGCCATGGTGCGCCCTGCCCTCACGGCACCGGATGGCCGATTTACGCCCGGACAGCTAGTTGCGTTCACACGCCTGCTCACCGCATTGGAAAAAAAAGGGCTTACCCGGACTGTCCTGACGGAAAAGCCCGATGCCCTTGGCAGCTTGATGGAATCGTCGATGTCCATTTTTACTTTTGCCTCGCGGAGCCTGATGGACGCCAGCGCCGCCACCGCCCTCCGCAGCGCCGCCGCCGGACTGCTCCTCCACGATGCCGCAACCCAGGGCATGGCCGTGAAACAACTCACCGCCTGGCTGGCACCCGCCAGTGATCAGACACTGCAAATGGCCTCGGTGCGCCACCTCTCCGCCTTCGCTGGTCCAGCGGTTCCCGGCATCCTTATCCAGCACTTGCCAGGATTCTCTCCCGAAACCCGCCAGGCCGCGCTGGAAGCCTTGCTCAGCCGCGAAACCTGGTCGCTGGCGCTGCTGAACCAGATGGCTGCAAAGCCAGGACTGGCGCTGGACGCAGTGCAACGGGCGCGATTGATGCAGCATTCCTCGGAAAAAGTTCGCGTGCTCGCCGCCAAAAGCCTCTCCGCAGAGTCGTCGCGCCAAGAAGTCCTCACTCAGTTCCGCCCCGCCCTCTCCCTCAAGGCTGATGCCACCCGGGGCCGGCAGGTCTTTCTCAACCGCTGTACCGCCTGCCACAAGATGGAGGGTACCGGCATCGACCTTGGCCCCGATCTGAAATCCATCGCCGGCCACCCGGCCGAAAAGATCCTCACCAACATTATCGACCCCAGCCTTGATGTGCAGCCGGGCTACTTCGCCTATCAGGCCAGGCTCGGCGATGGCAGTGTCGTCTACGGCCTCGTCACCTCCGAAACCGGCAATAGCGTCACCTTCAAGCTCCCCGACGGCACCACCCGGTTGATCGCCCGCCAGGACCTCGCCGATCTCCAAAGCACCGGTCTTTCCCTCATGCCTCCCGGCCTGGAAACGGGTCTTTCCCATCAGGAAATGGCCGATCTGATCGCCTGGCTCCGCAATTCCCCCCAGTTGAATTGATAGTCCAGGCAGGGCATGCGGGAAGCAACCCACCACTGGAAACGTCCATGAACACTCTTTCCGGTGGCCGGAAACGGTATCATCAGGCATGGGATTGATTCCCCTTCCATTGCCTGGGCCTCCACACCATCCCATGAAACTTCCGACTGATCCAGCCGCCCCAGGCGTAGCTTGAAGGAAAAATCAGGATTTCTTTTTCCGCATGTCAGCCCTTTTCCCTCTCGCCGCCACCCTGGCCAAGGCGGCATGGCGTGGCTGGCGTGCCAAGCCTTTCCTCGCGGCGCTGAATGTGCTCGGACTCGCCATCGGCATCGCGGTTTACCTCGCGATCCGGATCGTCAATCACAGCGCCACCCAGTCCTTCCAGGCCGGCATTGATCTGGTGGCAGGCCGGAGTGATTTGGAAATCACCGCCCCGGGCGGAGTCGACGAGACGCTCCTGCAGAGTTTGTCAGGATTCCCCGG
>JAYUWQ010000185.1:0-2125 GCA_043753485.1 bacterium | reverse complement strand
AAGGCACCAGGGCCGTGGCCAGACAACTGTGGGGTTCAGCCCCCATGGCAAACACATCGCTGAAGCTGTGCAAGGCGGCGACCTGCCCAAAAACAAACGGGTCGTCCATCAGGGCCGGCAAATAATCAACGGTCTGCACCAGCAGTTGCCCGGGGGGAATGCTGAAGACAGCCGCATCATCCGGCGCCTCCAGCCCGACTTCAATGCCCCCTTGGTCCGTATCTGACACCACGTCAGGAAAGTCCTTCCGCAGACGTTCGAGGATAGCGGTCACAGTCCGGGGCCCGACCTTGGCCGCGCAACCCCGGCAGCGCAGGGCCGCTTGTTCGCGCAGCGATCCCGCCGGCGCGGGGCCCGGCCGGGGGACCTTCATTTCCGGCAGATCCTCAAACTGTCGCATGAACTTGCGGTCGATATGGTCCTTGAGCCGCCACAGCCATGCCGACCGCATCGCCCAGGGACGCCTGCTGGCCACGGCTTGGCCATCCGCCGTGCCAATGAGACTGAGGAAGGAACGTTGGGGATGATAGGGCCGCAAGGCGGTGCCCGAGAAAAAGCGGCGCAGGTTATCGACCAGGGGCCGGGCCATGCGCACGGCATACACGCCTGAACGGGGCAGATGCTCCGGAAGGGCTGCCGCATCCCCGACCGCAAAAACCTCCGGGTGGCTGATGGATTGGAGGCAGGCCGAAACTTTCACCGCGCCGTTACTGTCCACCGCCAGCCCGCCCGGGGCCAGCCACGGAGCGGGCGAGGTGGAGGTGACCCATAGCACAAAATCGGCTTCCAAAGCCGGGCAGTCAGTGCCGCTGAGCACGATCCGGTCTGCTTTGACTTCGGTAACATCAGCCGGGGTGATCACGCGGACGCGTCTTTCCTGCAGGAGAGCGGAAAGGATGGCCCGCACCCTCGCCGGATGGGTGTCCATCAGCGTTTCACCCCGGTGAACCAGCGTTAGTTCCGCCCGCTCACCGAGCTGGTGCTGCATGCAAAGGGCCAGTTCCACCCCCCCGGCGCCTCCTCCCACCACCACCACCCGCACCGGCCGCTCCCGTGCCGCCATCTGGATACGGCTCCACCCTTCCAACAATTGAGGCACGGGTTTGGCGGGAATGGCAAACGCGGCTGCGCCCGGGACCGATTCCAGTTGGGGTGTGCCCCCTGTATTGATGGACAACACATCATAGGACAGCGGTGGCCGCCCGGTCAGGGACACCGTGCGCGAGGCGGGATCCAGCCCCTCCACGGCCGCATGGATGAAGGTCACGTCCGCAGCGGCACAAAGCCGTCGCAGGTCGATATGCATTTCCTCCCAGGAATAGACGCCGGAGATGTGCCCCGGCAGCATCCCCGAATAGGGCGCGGCAGAGACTTCCGAGACCAGGGTGACGCGGACCCCGGGCAACGGACGCATGGCCAGCATCCGGACCACCAGCGCATGGCTGTGACCTCCACCGAGGAGGATCAGATGCCGGGCATGGGGATCAGAAGACGGGGAATACATGGATGCGGGGAGACTATTCCGCTTCCCCCTCAACATCCAATGGGACTTGCCCGCCCAGCGGAGTTTTTCCGGCTGGGCGGGAAATCCCGATGGTTCCACCGGGCTATAGCCGCTTGACCCGGAAGAGGCGCACCGGGGCCCCTGGCGGCATCACTTCCGCGTAGCTGGTCAGCGCTCCCGTGGCGGTGACGGTCGACACGTTCTGCCAGGTGTTGTTGAGTGTCGGATGGGCGGGATCGATCATTTGGACGGTATACTGCACTCCGGCAGTGGTGTTGTAATTCAACGTGAACACCCGGGTGGTCTGGTTGAAGTTGAAACTGCTGATCCCGAACTCCCCGGTGCTGGGGAGGGGCGTGAGGGACTTGCTGGCCAGTTGGCTGATGAACGCCGCACTGAGCGATTGATTCCAGACCGCCACGTCATCAATGCTTCCATTAAACCAGTTATTAGCTGCATCCGCGATGCCCGCCCCACCGATGTTGAAGCTGCCTCCCGCCGCGGCGGTGGGAGTTCCCACACTGCCGGAAGCGACCAACACGCCGCCGATATAGATCCGGCGGCCGGTGCTGTCGGCCGTGACTGCAATGTGCTTCCACGTCCCACCCCCTGCCGGGGCCG
>JAYUWQ010000184.1:0-2126 GCA_043753485.1 bacterium | reverse complement strand
GGCGCTGGCGTATTGCGGGCTGAGCACGGGTTTGGGGTTCGGGTCGCTGGCGATGTCGGGGAACACCGGACTCATCAGCATGGGCACCTGCTGCATGGTGGGGGTGCTGGCCACCCTGTTCACGGCGGCCTTTATCCTGCCGTGGGCCTGGAAGGTGTGGCCGCGGCGGCGGCACCGGGGGGCCATGGCACCCCTGACGCCGGTATCGGGGAAATCCTGATAGGCAACCGGCGGGGAATGGCCGACAGTAGCCGGGAGGGGAATGGCTGAAACCGCCTCTTGTCGAACGGCCTCAGCCACGCTAGACACCTGCAACTTTATTTGTCCCTGCATCCGATGCCCAAAATCACCATCATCCATCCCGATGGCAATACCGCCAAGTACGGTCTCCATGGACCCACCTTCACCATCGGCCGTGCCGAAGGGAATGATATCATGCTTCCGGACGGCGCGGCCTCCAGCCACCATGCGGTGCTGAACGTGAATGAGACCGGGGACTTCACGGTGACGGATCTGGAGTCCACCAACAAAACCATGGTGAATGGGCGGGCCATCCAGACCTCGCCCCTGCAGCATGGGGACAAGTTGGTGTTTGGGGATATTGAGGCGCTTTATGAGTCGGAGATTCCGGCCTCGGGGCGATACATTGACGATCAGGTGACCCAGATTTACGAACGGGCCAGCAGTCCTCCCCAAACTCCGGCGGCTCCTGCGGCCCGTGCGGCGCCGGTCACGGTGGTGCCCCAGGTGATCCACCGGCCAGCTTCCACGACGGCGCGGCGCAGCACCCACTCTTCCGATGGGGGATGTTTCACCCTGATCGTCTTCGGTTTGGTGATCCCGATGGCTTTTTTTGCCGGTGTGGTCATCCGGCACCGTCAGGAGAAGAGCCAGTGGTTTTGGGATTATCTGCAGCAGTATCTGAACAGCTGACCGATCAGTGTCAGGCCGGGAACGGGAAGGCTGCGGTTACTGAACCAGCAGCGGAGCATTGGCGGTCGCGGCATGGCCGTGGCCATCGCTGACTTGTAAATGCAGCCGGTAGCGGCCGGGCTGGCGTGGGGCGCGGACCTTCACCGTTTCAGACTGGCTGATGTCCGCAATGGTATCCGGCACCGTTGGCGGCATCGCGGGAGTGGCCGCGGCATCGTGTCCGGCGGCTTCCGGCAGGACGGTCCATTGCCATGTCAGAGGATCGAATTCTGAATCTGCCGACAGGGCGCTGGCGGTGAAGGAGGTCCCGGGGGCCACCGCTGAACTGGGAACGCCGGAGAGGGGGGAGATGGTGGGGGCGGTATTGGCGGGTGGTTGGCCGGACCACTGCTGTTGGAGCACGTCCACGCTGGCGGTGGTGTGGCCAACATGGGTCAGGAGGCCAAACCACGTGGTGGTCCCTTCATATTTCCAGCCCCAAACGAAGGCATAACTGCCAAGGCAGGTGCCGCCGGGCGAGATGACTTCGAGATAGGCCCGTTCCATCATTTTCGCTTTTTCCGTGCTGGTCTGTTCCAACGCCATGCCGCCTGCGCCCTTCGGCCGTTCCCAGAATCCCTGGGGTCCCCACTCCGTCACCAGCCAGGGCCGGGTCCACTTCACCTCCGCCAGCGTCTTGCGCAGGCCGAAGAGGCCGCCGTAAGTATTCACCCCGAGGTAGTCGAGTTGGGGAGCGTGCTGGTTCAGACCGTCCGCTTTGGCCGCGGTGATGCCGGCTACGGCGGTAAAGGTGGGGTGGGCGGGATCCAGTTCCTTCACCATGGCGGCGAGGCGGCCGATCTGCTGCCAGAAGGCCGGATCTGCTCCATCGCCTTCGGCCTCATTCCCCAGCCCCCACGCCAGCAGGGCGGGATGTTCCCGGAAGCGGAGGATCTCTGCCTTCACCCGGGCGGTCTGTTTGGCGCAGTGTTCCGCATTCCGATAGGAAAACCACGGACACTCCGACTCCAGCCAGATCCCTGCACTGACCGTCAATCCATGCTGCTGGGCGGCGGCCAGGGTCTGGTCCAGATCCGTGGTGGCCCAGGTCCGGATGCTGTTGGCTCCCAGGGACGCCAGTTGAGAGAGCTTGGTCTGGCCCCCCGCGCCCTTGACCTGATAGGGCTTGCCGTCGCGGGTCAGGCCCGTGGCAG
>JAYUWQ010000183.1:0-5222 GCA_043753485.1 bacterium | reverse complement strand
TCCGTGGCGGCATCCGGAAGCAGGCGGATATCGTCATCCCGCCCGGTTCAGGCGAACTTGTCGCTGCTGCCGGCATCGGAGCGCAGGGTTTTGCCTTCCTGACTTCGAAGGGCAAGGTCCTCGGCTACGGTTTCTGATGTCAGGTGCTGGCCCGCCCAAAGGGAATCTGTCGGCTCACAAGTCTGCCCCGTAGGCCATGAAACTGCGGTAGCTTTGCAGGATGGCGCGGAGGGCGTTGACGAAGGCACGGCGCTGCAGGTCAAGCGGAGCGGTCTGCGGGCTTTCCAGGATCACTTCAAAAGGCTGCGGGCGCTGGGTGGGGCTGGCACAGAGGATGCCATCGTAGGCGGAGTGGATGATGCTGTTTACGGAGTGGAAGCCATCGATCACCGGTCCGGGATCGCAGGGCAGGATGTGGCCGGCAGCCGCGAGGGCAGGGGCCAGCATCTGCTCGGAGATAAGGCGGTCGCGGGCGAATCCGTAGAAGCCGCCGCAGGTATCATCGGAGTGCAGGGCGATGATCCCGTCAAAATTGCGGCGCTGGATTTCTGCTTCCATCAGCTGCACGGCGGGTTCGGGCGAATTGCGCCAGAATTCGCGGTTCAGGTCCTTGCCGGAGGAGGACTCCCGGGTGCCGGCGAGGTAGCCGGAAGGATTGCATAACGGATAGATGTGGATCAGGAATTCCCGGCCGAGATCCGGGTGGTCAACCAGTTCCCTGACGAAATCCATCAGGCCGAGGATGCCGGCGGGTTCGTCTCCATGAATGCCGGCGAAGATGCCCAGCCTGAAACGGTGTTTCATGACCTGGGTGCGCTGAAAGACAAACCGGGGCAGCCAAAGCCGGGCTGGGCCGTCATCCCAGAACCCGGCAGAGTCCCCCTTCAGGCACGGGGAGGAGGCGACCTGCAGCATCAACGGCATCAGCAGATCCTTGACCCCCGGGCGTTCGCCGGCCGCGACGCGGCGGGCGACGGCCTCGGAGGCTTCCACCCAAAGGTCGTGGAGGTTGTCAGGGGATCCAGTCATATCGGTATGACGAATCACGCGGCTGCCCGTTCGGGAAGGGCAAAGGCCCTGGTGTCGGTGGCCAGCCAACCCTGCAGCAGGGCATCCCGGGAGGCGAGGCTGAGAACCCGTTGGGTGAAACGTTCCGCCTCATGGGGGCCATCGAAGGTGAGGAGCACTTCGATTGTTCCGTCAGGGTGCTGGGTGGCAATGTCGGTGGTGCGCATTTGCGGGGCGACGAGGGTGCCGAGGCGGGCGGCGTGTTCAGCAGTGGTTCCGGAGGCGAGGCGGAAGGCCACGACGGTGGAGGGCAGGCTGTGCTCGCGGTAGGCCGCTGCGGCATCGGCAGCGCTGCGGCGGAAGATTTCCGGTGTGACCACCAAAGGTCCGGCGGTGGGTTCCGACAGGCCATCCAGTTGACGCAATTCCATGAATTGGGCGACCCACCGGCAAATCATCTGAATCCGGGAAAAAGTACGCCAGTTCACGGCATTGCCATCCATCCGGTGAATCAGCAACAAATAACGTGCTGCGCCGGACGAGACCGGCCACGGCAGCGCCGCCAGCCACGGGCTGTGCTGGGCCGGCACGGTGGACCAGACCTGACGGCAGGTGACCAGCGATTGACGGGTCACCGCGAGGTGGGCGATCCCGGTTTCGCTCAGTGGCAGGCTTGCCGGCAGAGCCTCGGCCGTCCCGAGGAGCGCAGTCCGGGTCAGCGCGGTTCCCTCAATTAGATATAGGGCGGCATCGGTCACCCCGGTGTTGGCCTGCAGCAGCCGCAGCAGGTTAGGGAAGACCGGGCCGGTGCCCGGTTCAAAGAGCCCGCGCAATTGCAGTTCCAGCGGGGCAGGTTCGGCTTCGGGCCCGGCGGGGGGCGCCGGCGGCAGTTGAACCTGGGCGGTTTCGGCCACTGCGGAGCCTATGACAGGATCGGAGTGCTGGGGGGTGAGGGCAGGGAGGGCAGTGAGGACTTCCACGGTGGCCTCGCGCTCCGGCACCCGGACTGCCAGGAGTGAGTGGGCTTCCCCTGCCAGCAGGCCCAGCGCGGGCAGGGCGAGGAAAAACAGACTGTGCGCGGCCACCACATCCCGTTGGGTCAGCAGCAAGGTTCCCAGCAGCAACAGTGACGCCGCTGCCCCTGACGAAAACCCCCAGCGGAAGCCATGCCGGGCTCCGGTCAGCAGCGGCAGCACAATCCAAGGCGAGGGATTGAGTGACAACCACCCCAGGTCCGAGGGGTCGGTCAGGAGGTTCAACAGCGCGAGCCCCCCGCCGATGGCGACAACATCCTGCCACGGCCGGCCCAGGGAAAAGCGAGACAGGGAAGATTCGGGAACGGACATCCCCTCCAAAAACGACAAACCGGCGGGAATGGAAAGCGGGAAATCCCTTTCGGGCGTTCCTATAAAAACCAAAAACCCGGAATTCCAGGGTGAAATTCTCCGGTCCCTGCGCTACACCCTCCGCCCGCCGGAGGCTTCCGGCGTCTTATCCTATGAGTTCCAACAGTCTCCAAGCCCTCCCCGGATTCCGGGAGTTCTACCCTGACACCTGTGCCCTGCGGAACTATCTTTTCATGCACTGGCGGGACGTGGCGCGCACCTACGGCTTCCTCGAATACGAAGGCCCGGTGTTGGAGCCGACCGAACTCTACCGCCGCAAGAGCGGGGACGAAATCGTCAAACAGCTGTTCCACTTCACGGATGCCGGCGGCCGGGAGGTCGCGCTGAGGCCCGAGACCACGCCCAGCCTCGCCCGCATGGCGGCAGCCAAACACAAGGAACTGCGCAAGCCCATCAAATGGTTCCAGATCGGCTCGTGCTTCCGCTACGAGCGCCAGCAAAAAGGCCGCGGCCGGGAGTTCTATCAATACAACTGCGATATCCTGGGTGAGCCCTCCGGCGCGGCGGATGCCGATCTCATCGCCATGTCCATCGACGTTATGCGCAGCCTGGGTTTCCGTCAGGGGGATTTCGTGGTCAGGCTCAGTGACCGCAATGTCTGGCCGGATTTCCTCGAAAAGGCCGGGGTCGCCGCGGAGCACCTGCCGGTCTTTCTTCAGATCATCGACAAAATGGAGCGCGAAAAACCTGCCGTGAGCGCAGAGCGTCTGTCGGAACTCGGCACCAGCCGCGAAGCCGTCGATGCCTTCATCGCGGGGCAGGGCGCGGACTGGCCGCCGCTCCAGGCCCTGCTGGAGAATCTGGCGGCCCGCGGTTTGTCAGGATTTGTCAAGGTGGACCTCGGGATCGTGCGGGGCCTCGCCTACTACACCGGGCCGGTTTTCGAAATCTTCGACATCAGCCAGGGCATGCGGGCGGTAGCCGGGGGAGGGCGTTATGACCAGCTCTGCCAGTTGATCGGAGGCAGTGATTTGCCTGCGTGCGGGTTTGCCATGGGCGACATGGTGATCGGCGATTTCGTGAAGGAAACCCCACATGCCTGGCGGCAACACCAGGAATGGCTCGCCTCGTATGGCAAGATCGAAGCCTTCGTCATCATCGCCGACGAGGCCCGCCGTCCGGATGCCCTGGCCATGGTGCAGGGGCTGCGCAATGCGGGCATTGCGACTGACTATTCCTATCTCCCGGCCAAAGTCGGCAAGCAGGCCCAACTGGCCGAGCAACTCGGGGCCCGGGCCGCCCTCACCATTGGCAGCGAGTTCCCCGAAGTCCGGCTCAAGGATCTGATCGTCCGCAAGGAGGAAGTCATCGACGCCACGGCAGCACCAGAAGCCGTCAGCGCGCTCCTCACCAGTCCGGCGATCCCGCCGCTGCTGGCTTAGAAGCGGGCCGAAAGTCAAATTCCCGGCGTTAAGGCTCCTACGCAAGGAATGGCGTCCTGACTATTTCCAGCCGTCGCGGTATTTGGTGCTGAGGAAGGTGTTGGCCTCCGCATCGTTGGTGAATTTCATCTGGCCGGCATCCCATTCAAGCCGGGTTCCGGAGCGGCGGATCGCGATCATGCCCAGCAAGCCGATTTCGCTGAGAGCCCCGCCATATTCAAAGCTGGACCCGGCCGGGCGGTTTTCGCGGATGGCATCCAGCCAGTCCCGCTGGTGATGTCCTTGTTTGACGCGGGGAATTTTGGGATCCGGCCGTTTGAAATCCTTCATGCGGGACTCGGGAATGATGCGGGGGCTGCTTCCGCCGTGGGAACCGTGCATGATTTTGCCCTGATCCCCGATCACCACGGCTCCGGTGCCGACCACCATGCGCTTTTCCTTGGTCAGTTCTTCCGGTTGGGGAATGGTGAAGTCGCCATCGTGCCAGATCAGTTTGACCGGGCCGCGGTCTCCCTTGGCAGGGAATTCGTAGGTGATTTTGCTTCCCTGCGGGTAGAATTCAGCGTCCGCCTTGGGATCGTATCCCTTGGTTTCGGCGGTGATGGCGGTGGGCATGTCCAAATCCAGAGCCCAGAAGGAAGGGTCCAGCACATGACAGATCCAATCGCCGATGCAGCCGCTGCCAAACGCCGAGAACCCCCGCCAGCTGAATGGAAGATAAGCCGGGTGATAGTCGCGCGGCGCCGTGGGCCCCAGCCAGAGATTCCAATCCAGCTCCTTGGGGACCGGTGGCTTCTCCGCGGCGATCTGCCCCTTCAGGCGGGTCTGGCAATAGACATCGCGGAAGGCATCACATCCCGCGTGGATCTCGGTCACTTTGCCAATGGCTCCGGATTGCACCATCTCCACAAACCGGCGGATATCGTCGGACGAATGGCCTTGATTGCCTACCTGAGTGATCACTTTTTTTTCCAGCGCCGCCTGTCGCATCGCCCGGACTTCCGCCACAGTATGGGCCAACGGCTTCTCACAATAGACGTGTTTGCCATGACCGATCGCGGCCAGCGAAACTACGGAGTGGGTGTGGTCGGGCGTGGCCACCAGCACGGCATCGATTTCGTTGCTGATGGAGTCAAACATTTGGCGGAAATCCTTGAAGCGTTTGGCTTTGGGGAATTTCGCGAAACTATCCGCCGCCCGCCGTTCATCCACATCGCAGAGGGCCACGATATCTTCCTCCGCCATATTCCCGAGATCGGCCCCTCCCTGACCTCCACAACCGACCACCGCCAGCCGGATCCGGTTGTTGGGGGTCGGTTTGTCTCCCTGCGCGTAGAGCACATGGCTGGGCACAAATTGAAATCCGAAGGTGGTGGCAGCAGCGGAGGATACAAAGGAGCGGCGTTTCATGGTAGGTGGGGAAGCA
>JAYUWQ010000182.1:0-5235 GCA_043753485.1 bacterium | reverse complement strand
CGTGCACCTGAAAGCCGGCACGGAAGATCCGGACCGGTTCCGCAAGGCGGTGGAAGCCTACCGGATCCGGGAATTCCTCACCCAGCAAAACCTCTCGGCGGCGGCGGATACGCTGGTGGTGGCGGGGGACTTGAATGCGATCGATGGCATCTTCCTCCCGGCGATCAGTTACAACACCTCCAGTTATGTGCCGCCGGTGGGATTCAGTCTGCCGGTCAGTTTTCAACTGGGCAACGACCTCAATGCCAGCCCCGGGATTACCCTGCGCTACAGCGTGTCGCCCTACAACGCCGCCACCAGCGTTTATCCGCATCAGGGGTTCAATCCCGCCGGGCTTTTTGCGCCCGCTTTGAAACAGGCGGACGGGGTGAATCCCAACACCTTTAATGCCTTCGGGGCGCGCTTCGATTATTTCATGTTCCCGCAGCGGCTGCAAAATGCCGGTCAGGCGCGGGGGGAGGTTTATAACAGCCGGCTGGAGCCGCAGGCCGATGGCTTGCCGAAACGCCCCACCCTGCCCGCGCCGGAACTGAGCGAGATTGCCTCGGACCACCACGCGGTCTTTCTGGATCTGAACTTGAACCCCGGCCCGGCCCTCGCCCTGACAGTATCGCCGGACGCCCTGGATGAAACCAGCTCTGCGCCGCCACCGGTGGCCACGGTTTCGCTGAATCCCGCGCCCACCGGACCGGTCACGGTCCACCTGCGGCCATGGCGGGAGACGCGGGTGCAATTCGCGGCGGACACCGTCATCCTGACGCCGGCGCAGCCCAGCGTCCAGATCCCGGTGATGGTGCCGGCTTCTCCGCTGGTGGAACCGCAGCGGGCCATCAGCCTGACCGCCACCGCCGATGGTTATGAACCGGCCTTTGCCAGTCTGACAGTGCGCAGCGCGGAAGCGGCCGGACTGCTGGTATTCAGCCAATACGTCGAGCCATCCACGGCGGCGGCCCCTCCCAATGATAACACGTCACGCGCGATTGAAGTCTACAACGCCAGCGGGCAGACGCTCGATCTCGGGCGGCTCCAGTGGGAAGTGCGCCGTTTTACCAATGGCTCTGCCTCGCCGGTCATCCTCGGGCAGGTCTCGACTATTCTGCCGGACGGCAGCGCGGCCTCGCTCCCGCCGGGTCAGGTCGTGGTGGTGGGCGAAGCGGCGGTGGGAGATGCCCTCGTGGCGGCGGGCCGGCTCCCGGCTCCGTCGGTCACTTTCGCCAACGCCGATCCCGGCACTTTGTATTGCAACGCCAGCGGCCAGGCCATTTTCCTCAAAGGCAGCAATCTGAACTACAATGGCAACGACGCCTTGGAAATCGTGGCCGATGGGGTGCGGTGTGATGTGTTCGGCCGGATTGGGCAGGACCCCGGCACGGCGTGGACCGGTGGGCCGGGCAATCCCTCCAGTGCGGATCAGAACCTGTCCCTGCGTCCGGAAATCTTCACCGGCAGCACGGGATTCAGCCTGACCGGCACCCGTTTCTTCACCACTGCCGCGGGAAATTCCCTGACCGGGATCGGGGTTCCTCCGGTGCCCACCGACCGCTACTTCACCTGGGCCGCGGCCAAGGGACTGGCGGGGATTTCCCGCGCGCCGAACAGCGACCCCGACGGCGATGGACGGCTGAACCTGATCGAATTTATCCAGGAAACGAACCCTGCCGCGGGCGATGCCGCGCCGGGTGTGATCGGCCATACCGTTCAAGGCTCGTTCCTCACGCTGAACGCCGATGCCTGGCTGAGCCTCGGCTGGGAACGCAGCGATCTGCTGGCCCCCGGTTGGGTCGCCGCCCCGGAAGTCATCGGCACGGCCGAAGGCTCCACCCGCACCCGCTGGCAGTGGAGTGCCGATCCGGGCACCGCCAGTCGCCGCTTCTGGCGGCTCCGGGCGGCCCGGCCATAATCCCAAAACGGAGCGCGGACTTGTAGTCCGCCCCGGAGCATCGGCAGGGCAATGGCAAGGGCCGGGGTTGCCGGGGCGGACTACAAGTCCGCGCTCCTTTTTGGCCATCTCCCCCTTGCCGACCCGTCGCCACCGGCTTCCCTTCCCGCTGTGAATTATCAGGTCTTCGCCCGCAAATACCGCCCGCAAACGTTCGATGACGTGCTTGGTCAGGACCACGTGGTCCGCACCCTGCGCAATGCCATCACCCAGAACCGGTTGGCCCACGCCTACCTCTTCGTCGGCCCCCGTGGCACCGGAAAAACCTCGACCGCGCGGATCTTTGCCAAGGCCCTGAACTGCCCCGGCGGGCCTTCGGCGCACTTCGACCCCAATGAATCGATCTGCGTGGAAATCGCGGAAGGCCGCAGCCTTGACGTGACCGAAATCGACGGTGCCTCCAACAACAGCGTCGACGACATCCGCGCCCTGCGCGAGACCGTGAACTACGCCCCCGCGGTGGGCAATTTCCGGATCTATTATATCGATGAGGTGCACATGCTCTCCACCTCGGCGTTCAATGCGTTGTTAAAAACCCTCGAGGAACCGCCGCCCCACGTCAAATTCATCTTCGCCACCACCGAGGCCCACAAGATTCTCCCCACCATCCTGAGCCGTTGCCAGCGGTTTGACCTGCGGCGCATCCCCACCCCGGTCATCTCCAAACACCTGCTGCACATCGCCGAGTTGGAAGGCCTGACCCTTGATCCCCTCGCCGCCCATGCCGTGGCCACCGGGGCCGATGGCGGGATGCGCGATGCCCAGTCGATGCTGGATCAACTGGTCGCCTTCTGCGGCAATCACGTCCAGGAACAGGACGTCCTCGATATCTTCGGTTTCACCAGCCACCGCACCGTGTCCGATCTCGGCGGCGCCATCCTGCGCGGCGAAACCGCCAGTGCCCTCAGCCAGCTCTATCAACATGCGGAATCCGGCAAGGACCTCTCGCGTCTGCTGGCGGATCTCATCTTTCACTTCCGCAATCTGCTGGTGCACCGGGTCGATCCGGAAATCGCGGCCCGCGACCTTCCGCCGGAAATGGCGGAGTCCCTCGCCGACCAGGCCGAGTTGCAGAGCACCGACAAATTGATGCTGCTGATCGACCAGTTTGCCGATGCCGAAGCCAGCATGAAATGGGCGCCCAACAAGCGGCTCTATTTTGAAATCGGCCTCATCAAAGCGGCGCAAACCCTCGGGGAAGTCAGCCTCAGCGATGTGGTCAACGCCCTCCGCCGGTCCCTCGGCGGCGAATCCATCACCCTGCCCGCGGGCGTGGCCGGTTCAGCCGTTCCCTCCTCCGCGCCCCGGCCTGCCGCTTCCGTTTCCCAGCCGTCCCCGCAGCCCGCTCCGGCGTTAGGCTCGATGAAGGACCAGATCAAAGCCAACCTGGCGCCGAAGGAACCGGCAGCCGCGATTCCTGTCGCCACGCCCGGCATGCCGGAGCCACAGCCCATCCCGGAAGCACCGCCCATCGCCCCCGTCGAAACGAAGGAGCCTATCATTCCATCCAGTCCTCCGGCGGTGGTCTCTGGACCGGTCCTCACCGGCGAAGCCCTCTGGCAGGCCACCAATGAGGAATTCAGCAAGAAGTTCCCGCTCCAGGCCGGCTATGCCGCGGAAATGCACTTTCTCTCCGCCGATGACCGTTCGATTATGCTGGGCGCCCCCACGGAGCAGCGCATGGCCATGCAAAGTCTGGAACGCCCCAGCATCCGCACCGCCCTTGAGGAAATCCTCACCAAATTTGCCGGCCGCCGCACTCTTGTGAAATTTGAAGTCCGTGACGAGCTTCAGTCCCACGAACTCACCATGGGGACCGATCCCGCCGAAGCTCCGCCCCCGCCCCCGCCTGCGGCCACCGCCCCGCCGCCCCCTTCCACCATTGACGAAGCGGAATTCAAGAATGACCCGCTCATCAAAGAGGCCCTCCGGATCTTTGAAGCGAAGATCACGAGGAAAAGCTAGAAAATCCGGAAATCCAGGCTTGAGTCGTCAGGATGTTCCGTCTTTTCCATCCCCCAGGTCTGGCGCTGGCCGCGGCCCTTCTGCTGGCCTCCTGCCGCCAGGCCATGCTCCCGCCCGGGGCGGAAGTCCGGGCCGCCATTGTTCCGGAGACCACCACCGAGATCGCCCAGCCGGTCACGGCGCTGGATGACAGTGCCCGTTTTCTCGCCGGGATGCCGGGCGGGGCAGGCTCGCCGCTCACGGCGGCCCGGAACACGGAATCGTGGCAACGTTTCAGCCGGAACATGGATGAATTGTGGCGGCGTTTTTCGGTCCAGCGTCAGCCGCGTCTCGCCAACTTCAGCCGCAGTGAACTCGGCGGCCTGCGCAATGCCCCTACTGTCTGGTATCCCTTCAACGGGCCGGATATCCTGTTTGCCGAAACCCTTTTTCCCGGGGCGGGCCACTACGAACTCTGCGGTCTGGAGTCCTGCGAAATGCTGCCGGACCTCGCGACCCTCAACCCGGACCAGCAGGCCGCCGCGCTGGATGGGATTTACACCAGCCTGACCACCGCACTGAGTTACAGCTTTTTTGTGACCAGGGACATGCGGGTGGACCTGCAGCGCACCGCGGTGAAAGGCACCCTGCCCCTCTGCCTCGTTTTCCTTGCCCGGCTCGGTTATCCGATCGAATCCGTCACCCCAGTTTCGCTCGACAGCGGCGGAGCCCTCGTGGCCGGCCAGTCCGGCCGGAACTGCCCCGGCTACACCATCCGTTACCGGACCGGCCCGGGCCGGAGCAGGAGCCTGACCTATTTCACGGAAAACGTGGCCGACTTCTCCCTCCGGTCCGATCCCCGCTATCTGAACTACCTGCGAGGCTTCGGTCCGGTGGTGACGTATCTGAAAAGCGCCTCCTATTTGATGCACACGGATGAATTCACCCTGATCCGCCAGCGCATCCTGGATCAATCCAGCGCCCTGCTCCAGGACGACAGCGGCATCCCCCTGCTGCACCTGACCGACAACCGCTGGGACCTCCTTTTCTGCGGCCAGTACACCGGCGTGCTGGATCTCTTCAAGGAATATTACCAGGCGGACCTGATGAGCGTCTATCAAGGTGGCGGCCCGCAGGTCCGGGAGATTGATTTCGGCCTCGGCTATAAGCACCTCACCGGCGACACTGCCCTGATCCTCGCCCGCAAACGTCAGGGTCAGGACTGACGGGGAGCCCGCATCATGGCTTCCGCTTCGGCGAGGGCGGCCTGATTGTCCCATGGCACGGAAGGCAGCGGAATCACGGCAGCCTGGAGTGCCGCCTCGACGAGCAGCGGAAGGCAGCGGGTCAGG
>JAYUWQ010000181.1:0-2132 GCA_043753485.1 bacterium | reverse complement strand
CGCGAAGGCAAATGGGCGGTCCACCCGGATTTCGAGTGGCTTTGGTTTTTCCATGGCAGCGGACGTGACACGCGGCATCACCACGGCGGTGGCGGCGGCGGCTTCCGTGCCGTGTTTGTCCACGGCAATGAAGGCTTGGTGAATCACGTGGCTGATGCACAAATAATCGTGCGGTGTTCGCGGAGCGATCCCGGAGAAATCCGCGCTGCCCTCCGGCCGGTCAAACGCCGTGGGCATGCCCATGGCGATCAGATTCTCCGCCAGCATGACCCGTCCGGGTTCCAGTTTGAATTGGGGGAAGTGAAGGCTGATCTCACGGGTTTCTGCCTGCGCTGTTTTTGCCAGGATTTCCGGCGTCAGTTTCTTTTCGAGCGCGGACAGACCCTTTTTCCCGTTGGGGATAAAGAGGACAAATTGCAGCCCTCTTCCGGCATAGGGAATGGCGACGGCGGCTCCCCCGGGCAGCTCCTCATAACCAAAAGGAGCCACCCGGACGAGGCCGGGGATCTTCACTGGCCCGGTTCCATTCACCAAGAAGGGGGCATCAGGTTCCTCCTTAAATTCCTCCGCCCATGCGGCTTTCAGGTAGATGGCATTGGTCAGGACGAGGCGCGTATCCCGGTCGATCACGCCGCCCGGAATCAATTCGGGACTGCGGTCGTTGGTCCGGCCGGCCACCCAGTCGTTGATGAGACCCCGCGCGGCTTCGGGGGCTTTCTGAAAATCGAGCATCTCCAATGGTGCCCCGTAGGACTTTTTCGTCAGCTCGAGGAACGGTTTTTCAAACGGATAGTGCCGGTCACCGAAAAGCCGGTTGGCCGTCTGAATCACCAAGGGAGTCGCCGGGCCGCCGAACTTCTTCGCCGACTCCACGCCACCCTGACTGGCCTGCGCCAGCGTAGTCAGGTCGCCCGCCAGACCGGCAAATCCGCCATGAACCGCCGCCTCATTCGCAGGCAGGTGAAGCACCCCCTGCATTTCCGTTTTCGTCCGGCCCGCCGCCCCGCCGTAAGTCATCGCGAGGGCACTGCTGATCGACCACGGGGAGGTCACCAGATTCCCCCCGCCCGCCGCCAACCGACGGTGCAGATCGAGCCCGAAGGAATTAATGCCGGTGGCAACAGCGGAGGAATCCGCCTGGGCGGTGGAAAGCGCGGCAAGACTGACAATCGTGGATAAGAGGCGTTTCATACGGGAGGCAACTTTCCTCCATCCTGAGGCCAAACCCGCCCTTTTGGCAATCCCTCCGGCGTCAGACGTTTGTAAAAACCGGAGGAATCGTTGAGGATAAAGCTTTGAGCGTTGCCTTACCTTCCTGCGGGTCCATTAGCGTGTTTTCGGGTCCACCCCCGCCTTCCTCTTCCGCTAGGGGGGTGACTCCACCACGCGCAGGCGCAGGAAGTCCCCGCGCACCGGTCCGGGCATCGTCGGATCGACCTTTGGCTCCGGCAGCCCCTCCTTGGAAGGCCCCGCTCCCGTCCACCGCTCCATATAATCGTCATCGTAACGCACGCGTTACGGAATAAATATTGCATTTTCGCATCGGGAAAGATTGGCCAATTGACCGCAGGGCGGGCATGATGTGGACCAAACCCCCATGAAGCTGCCACCCGCCTTAGCCTTCTGTTGTCTTGGCCTTGCCGGAGCGGCCTGTTGGCTTTCGGCGGCCCCGCCTGCCCTGACCGGTCTGATCCGCCAAGCGCAGGGGGATGTGCTGCTCACGGCGGCGGCGGATGCGGGGACTTACTACCGGATCGACACCTCCGCCGATCTGCAATCTTGGCAGGGATTCGTCACGGTGCGGAGCACCGGAGCGGAGCAGGTGCTGGATACGGGCAGCCCCTGGCGCGGCAGACGTTATTACCGCGCGGTGCCGCTGACGGGAACGGGCCTTTTCACAGGGGACCATCTGGCCACATCCGCCGGCGATGCAGTCATGCGTGCCATCGGACACGCCAGTGTGGCCGTGTCATGGAATGGCAAAGTGCTCTACAGCGACCCCAGCGGAGTTGACTCATTGTTCACGGGCTTGCCGCCCGCTGATGTTGTGGTGGTCACCCACAGCCACAGTGATCATTTCAGCAGCTCCCGCCTGACTGCCGTTTTGGGAACCGCGGGTGTGATTTTCGCGC
>JAYUWQ010000180.1:0-5236 GCA_043753485.1 bacterium | reverse complement strand
CGGCGCGTTCGATGCCGGACTTGAAATCCTGAATCCCGGACTCGGCGGCCTGCGCACCCGCTTTGGCTTCCTCCAGCAGATCCTGTTCCAGCAAACCGGAGGTCATCTCCAGGGCTTTGCCGCCTTCCTGATTTTGTTGGAGTTCATTCAGCTCATCCATAAATTGGCGGGTCATGCGGCCTTCGGCGAGGAGCTTTTGCTGGGTTTCCTTCACGCTGGCCGCATCCTCCTGGGCTAACTTCCGCATGCTGTCATACAGTTGCCGCGACACCAGCGGCTCGGCCCCCTCGGCCGACTCCGACACTTCCGTGGCTTTTTTCGTGAGATCCCGGGTGCGTTGCTGCTGCTCCGTCAATTGCTGCTGGGCTGCCTCGCGTTCGGGAGTATCACTGAGCGTCCGCTGTTTGGGTTTCTCCAACTGCTCCAGTTGCTCGGTCACCTTCTCCTGACGATTCGCGAGGTCCCGGGCTTCGGAGCGGAGATCGCGCAGTTCCTCCGAGAAGGCGCTGCTGCTTTTCCTGCGGAGATCCTCCCTCATTTCCTCAAGCTGCCGCTGGGCCCGGGTGCCGGACGAAAGGGCCTGGGCCACATTGCCTTCAGCGGTCGCTTTAGCGGCTTCCTGGACATTCTGGCGGGCCTCCTCCAATTCCTTTTTCTCCTGCGCCAATTGCTCCTGGTTTTCCGGTTTCTCCATCCGCTGGTTCAACTCATCCACATCCGCCAGCATCTGCCGCTGCTCCTCTTCCAGCCGTTTCAGTTCCCTCTTCAATTCCTCGCGCTGGTCCTCCGTTTCCGCCGCCTGGAGCGCTGTCTGCAATTCCTTGAGGCGTTCATTCACTTCCTCCTGGCGGCGCGCCAGTTCCTGCAGCCGGTTGAGCACCTGGCGTTGTTCCCGCTGCGCGGCTTCCTGCGGGGCCTGGGCTTCGCTCTCCATCTGATAGCGGTTCTCCTCCTTGGTCAGGTCCATCTCGTCCATTTCCATCTGGCGCTGCTGTTCGGACGCAGACGCGGGTTGGCCTGGAGTCCGGCTCCGGGAAATGCGGATCTCCCGCGCCCGCACTGCCAGCAGGGCTTGGTAGGCTTTTTGTTCGGCCGCGAGGGCCGCGGTCAGCGGCGCGGGGTTTTTCTCCACCGCTTCCAGTTCTTCCCCGGCCTGCTTCATGGCTTCCTCGGCTGTTTTCCAACCGGCGGCCACCCGCGCATCGCTGCTGCCTTCGGCGGCGGCCTCGGTGGCCTGCCCGAGGGCGTCGGTCTGGGAATTCCGGACCACCCCGATATCCGCGGCGGGCGGATTCGCGGTG
Organism: bacterium; assembly: GCA_043753485.1. Taxonomy (GTDB): domain Bacteria; phylum Verrucomicrobiota; class Verrucomicrobiia; order Verrucomicrobiales; family V1-33; genus CAIZWU01. Next base: position 3,935 of record JAYUWQ010000180.1, on the reverse strand, counting down.
CGTTGGAGTTTCCAGGTGGCATTGATTATTTGTTTCTGTAGTTCCGCCAGTTTGGCCGCTTGCTCTCCGGCCCCACCTTCCCCCGGCGGAGGCGGGGGCGCTCCCCCGGCAGCTTCCTCGCCCTGACGGAAAATTTCATCAAAGGGCCGGACCTCGCCAAAAAACAGATCGCTCTGGGTGCGGCGGATTTTTCCGTCAGGACCGGTGTCATCGGCCCAGACAAACCACGAAATCAAATCGTCCGGCTGCGCCTTCATCTCCTCCAGCCGCAGCAGATGCTGGAACGCCTGGGCGGCGCCGGCCGGCCCGTCCTTGCCGAGTTCCAGCAGGGCCGGCTCGCCACCGCCGTGGGTGAAAGCCATGCCCCAGGCCAGGACACCGAAATCATCCGATACGGTCCCGGTGAAGAGCATTTCCTCCAGAGCCGAAGGACGCTGATCGCCTTTCGGTGAAGTCAATTTGATGGCGGGCGGCTGGTTGGGCAGCACCTCGATGGTGAAGACAGCGGGAACCTTGTTCCCCCGCTGGCCGGAATCGGTCAGGATGAGCTCATAAACCTGACTGGCCACCAGCAGAAAATCCGTCAGGGTGGCGACGGCCATTTCCGGGTCCACCGCCAGCGGCACCTCCGCCGCCTCCTTCTCCCGGGGTTTCAGCACCGCGGAAGCCACCGGTTTGTTGAGTTGCAGGTCCAGCCGCAGCCGGGTGCCCTCCACCGCACTGGCGCGGCGGGTGTCCTCGGTGCGTTGTTCCGGAAGCCTGGTCCAGGCGGGATACGTCAGGGTCACATCCGACCGTTCGAGTTTGGGATACTCGAAGACCTTCACCGAAAAATCGCGGGTCCGTTTCCCGTCGTAATCAATGCGGTAACGGAAATTCTCTTTTACGTCAGGCACGCTGCCGCCGAAGATTGGATCGTTCAGGCTTCGGACCAGCAGCTGCCGCCGCTCCGTTTCCGGTGTGTTGCCGATCACCAATTCGACGGTGGAAGGCACCGTTTCGGTAAAGCGCACCATCACCAGCAGACTGCTCCCCTTCTCCAGAGTGGTGTCGCCGGGGGTCACTTCGATTCCGTCCGACAACTTCACGGTGCCCTCCGTGGCTGCCAGAACCGGGCGGACCGGCGCGGCGGGCGCCAACAGAAAAATAGCAACGCAGGCCCCGGCGGCCAACAAACTGGCGGCCTGCACCGCGTCCAGGGACCGGGGGCGCACCAGCGACTTCCAGTCGTGATCCAATCCGTGTTGGATGGTTTCCTGGAGGAGGCGCTCCTGGATGAAGGCGGGCTCCTCCTCCGACTCGATTTCCACCGCGGTCAGCAATCGACCGTCGAGCGCGGGATGACGCGCTTCAATGCGGCGGGCGAGGGCGCGGTAATCGGGTTTGGCAAAATACCCCAGGGCCAGGATGACCAGCAGCCCCAGGACCGTGGCGAGCGTCCAGAGACCGAGGGCCCCATCGGAACCGGCCGGGCCGGAGCCATGGAACATCAGCCAACCGGACAAAGCGGCCAGCGACAACCAGAGGGCGGTGCGGGAAAGGAGTTGCCAGCGGCGGTGGAGCTGCCACGCGGGGAGCAGGCGGGCTTTGAGATAGGGATTGATCATACGGCAGATCCTCCAAGGGCAGGAGCGCGCCGGGCGCTGAGACCGGCGAGCAGGGTTTCGATCAATAATACGGCCAGCGCGGCGATCATAATCCAGCGCCACAATTTTTGGCGGCTTTCCGTTTCCACCGCGGGGGCAGGACCGGAGTTGGGTTGGCCCGGCTCCCGGCCGTCAGCCCGCCGCACCGGGACGCCGAGGCGGTCCAGTTCATCCATGGGCAGCGGCAGGGTGCGGGACTCGGCAGGATCCAGATTGACGGCGAAGATTTTAGTCAGGGTTCCGCCCGTGGCGGTGTAAAGACCGGGCTGGGTCGCCGCCATAAAAGCGCCCGCTTCCGGCGTGACCGTGGTGGTGGTTCCATCCGGATGCCGGACGGAAACAGGACCCACGCCGGTCAGCCCCAGCATGTTCAAGGCGACCGGTTGTCCAGCAAAAAACTGGGCAGGTGGGGTGACGACTGCTCCACTCCACTCCAGCAGCGAGGCCAGCAGCGGCACAAATTTGGAGGAAAGCGCCCATTGGCTGGCCGCGGGTTCCCAGCCGGATGCCAGCACCATCAGCCGGCCCTGGCCCACCGGGACTTCCACGAGGGCGGGATCGCCGGAATCGAACCGGGCCAGCACCCGGCTGCCCGGCAGGGCGGTGGCGTCGAATTTGATGTAATGCCAGAAGCGGATTTTCGTGAAGTCACTGAAACGCGGATCGGCAAAGGGTGCAAAGAGGGGATGCTTGAAATCAATTTCCGATAACATCCCGTAGGTGGCCGGCTTGATGTCCTCCAGCGGCACGGCTCCGGTGCCCGCGATGACCGCCAGCGCCGGGCCCGCGGCGGCGGACAAGATCAGCAGCGCGGTGCGGCCGGATTGCAATTGCTGGTGGAGGAAGGTTGCCTGGGCGGGCGGGATCGCGCCGTTGGCGAAAAAGATGGCGGCCTGGCCCGGCAGGATCACGGGAAGCGGGGCTTCCGGCGGTACCGGGTTCAATTTCACCGAGACCTGACGGGATTCCGGAAGCGCCCGGTTCAGGAAAAAGAGCGGCTTTTTGGAATCCGTCAGGGATTCGGCTCCGAAATACCAGGCCGCGACCTCCACCGCTGCCGGCGGCACGGTGAAGACGTTATTGTCGAAGGGTTCGGGGTCGCCTTTAAGGAGGATGCGGCGGGAGTGCTGGAGCGCGGCCTTGAAGTCCGCCCCGGCTGGATGGCTCTGCGGCTGACTGGCGGGGTTGGAGGTTGACGTGTTATTGCTATTTTTTTGAATGGTGGCGTCCAGGAGTGAGGGTTGAGCGGGCCGGGGCTCCGGGGCGGACTGCAAGTCCGCGCTCCAAGAGAGGGCCACCACGCGGGATTGGCCGGGCGGCACCACCACATCCTGGGCGGGACCGGTGAAAGCCTCGCCGGCGGCGGCCCAGCCGATTTGGAATTGTTCCCCGGTGCTGTCCGGCGCATTCCACACCCGCACGCGGGCCTGGGGTTCTTCCCCGGCGGCAAGGGTGGCGGAATCAGGGGCGAGTTGCAGCCCGGCGTTGCCGGTTTGTTTTGGGGCCAGGGTGACGCTGGTCACAAAAACTTCCTGGGGCCATTCCCAGCCCTGCAGGCCCTCTACGCGGCTGCCTTCCTGGAGGTCGCTGATGAGGATGATTTCCCCGCCGCCGGGACTGGTCTCCCCGGGCGGGATTTCCGCCAGCCGTTCGGCGGCGGTGGTGAGGGCGGTGGCCAGTTGGGTGTTGCCCCAGCCGGGGGTGACTTCGGCGAGGCGGCCCGCGGCGGTGGCGGCCCGGCTTTCGGCAGGGAGGGCGGTCCATTCCGTGAAATCCATCAGACGGCGGGTAGTGGCATCGAAGGTCCAGAGAGCGGCCTGGTCGCCTGGCCCGGCACCCCGCAGGAGTTCCTCCGCTTTTTGCCGGGCAGCGGGAAAGAGGCCATCCCGCTGCATGCTGGCACTGGTGTCCACGAGGATGACGAGGCGCCGGTTTTTGTCAGAGCTTGGGTTGAGGGGTCTTTCCGTGCGGATGAAGGGACGGGCAAAGGCGAGCGCCAGCAGGGCCAAAGCGGCCGCGCGCAACAGCAGCAGCAGCCAGTTTTCAATCCGGCTGCGCTGGGTGAGGCGCGGGGGATCCGGCTGGAGGAATAACAAGGAGCTGAACCGGGTCCGGTCGCGCGTGGTGCGGCGGATCAGATGGAAGATCACGGGTGCCGCGACCGCGAGGGCCCCGAGGAGGAAGAGAGGGGCGAGGAAGTTCATCGCGCCCCCCTTCTAACCAGCCGGCCGCGCTTCAGCCGGTCCTGGAAAAAATCAGTGAGGGCCTGCTCCAGCGGGCGCACCGTCG
>JAYUWQ010000179.1:0-2133 GCA_043753485.1 bacterium | reverse complement strand
GACTGGATGGCCGGCCCCGCGCCCTGCATGTGGCGGAGAGTTTGCGCTGCATTGATTTTACTGACACTGCCCCCGCCCTCGGCCAGCCGGCTGCCGATGGCCTGCTCGCTTCCTGTCCCTACTTCACCGTTCACCGCCGCGGGGCCGGGGCCGGGGAAACCGTGACGTTGGGGCAGACAGGGCAATTCCTCATGCCCGGCATCCTGTCCGGCGCGCTGCTGTCGGAAGGGAGTCACCTGCGGCCGGGTGATTGGGCCTTGTTACCTGCCGCAACCGCTTCCCCAGGCCGCACCCTTATTGCCGGATCAGAGGGGGCCTCCTGGCTGGAAGTCAGCTTCGGAAGCTGACCTGTTGGACCCGCTCCGTGCTTTCCAACAGCGGTGGGTATGGGTGAAATATCCCCCGGCGCTGCGGAGGGATGGAACCACGGACTACAACTGATATCCAATTTGTGCGTGATCCCTTGGAATAAGGAGCGGCGATCCGGTTATTTCTCCGGTTTACTTTCCCTCGGCCCAGCGTGCCGCCCATGCTTGCGGTTTTGATTCGTGCGTTCGACCGGCCGTTGCGATTCGCGGCTGCCCATGACGCGATGGCTGGTGGTGCGTATTTCGTCCCGGGTGTCGGTCCGGGGATGTGGCGTTTCCGGAAATGCTTTGGAAGGAATGGGAGCGCCGGGGGGATCTTCTTCAGGTTTCATAGTAGCATTGGATTGTTAGGAAAGCGGGAGGGTGCCCCCGATGTCATCATGACGGGGTGACTGCGCCGATGCATCCCCGTCCTCGTGGCAGCGTCCCGGCAGTGGGGGGAGGGGGATTCCTTAGTCAGGCATAAAATGACAAAAATCAGTTCCATGCCGGATCGAACGTCAGGCAACGGACCGGGGACGCAAACGGTCACGGACCGATTCCAGTCCGCATGTGCCGTTGCCCACGCGGAAACAGAAACCTAAGGCCTGGGTGGAGACGCAGTTCATATCCACAAGGCCGTCAACCCCGGTGGCGTATTGTCCGGCGAAGAGGCGGAGATAAAAATCAGCCCGGATGGCGGGATCGTAATCGCGCCAATCCACGCCCCAGTTGTAGGCAGGGTCTTCGAACTTGGAGCGGATGAAGCCTGCGATATGGCGGGCATGCCACCCCTCCGCCAGCAGGCAGCGGGTCACCAGTTGGATGCCCGCGGGTTTCAGCCGCCGTGGCGCACTGCCGGGGAAATGCGCCAGACAAAATGATGCCCATGCCCTGTTAGAATGTGAAGCGGCGTGATGCCCAGGAATCCAGCTGGGATTGGATCGCCTTCACCACCGGATCCTGCAACTCAAAGGCGCGCTGGGGATTGATCAGGGCCTCGGCCGGGGAGTCGAAATTCACATATTCGACATCCAGGTGCAGCAGCAGGGACTCCGCAGCACGCCGGCGCCGGACGGATGCGTCGGAATACGGGTCGCTCATGGAATCAGTCCTTTCCCCGGGCCGGGCGGGTGGGGATGGCCAAGTTCATGTTTGGGGGGCGGAAGGGAGGTTTCACCTTGGGGGGCCGCTTTGAATTGGCGGGCGGCAGGCTTGCCTTGGGACTTCTGTACAGGTGCGGTGGTCACTGGCGGGAGTTCTTTCAGATCTCGCAGCGGCAAATCCGGATCATCTGGATAAACGCGGTCAACCGGGGGGTCTTCTTGAGGAGGCATGGTCGGGTTTGGGTGGAGGTGCCTCCATCCTTGGCAGATCCCCGGCGGGATGCACCCCGGCCGGAAGGGCAGGCCCCGCCTGATGGAGGGAGGGAATCCCTTTAAATCAAACCCGGCTACGCCGGAAGGAGCCTTTGCCTGCCAAGAGAAAAGGCCCCGGATGGCTCAGGGCCTTCCCGATGAAATCAGGGTTTTTGAAGGATCTGCTTACACCACTAAGGGATTTATGCAGCCGAACCTGAAAATCAATCCTATCGCAGCTTGGAGCCGGTCCCCTGAGATTGCAGAATGGCAGTTTCCAGCCGTTTTCCCCGCTCCGTGCTGATCTTCTTTCCCCGTGTTAGTTTCCGCATTCTCTTTCCCGTGCTGGTGATGGGGTGGATGAGTATTCATTGCCTCGTGGATTTCTGGCTTTTCCAATCGGATCATGCGGTGTGGCCAGCCATCCG
>JAYUWQ010000178.1:0-2135 GCA_043753485.1 bacterium | reverse complement strand
AGGATTCCGCCCTCCAGGCACAGGCCTCCATTTTCCGCATACACTTTCCGGACCAAATCCCCGGTGCGATAGCGCAACATCGGGCTGCCCAGCCGGTGCAGGGTGCTCAGCACCAGTTCGCCAGTGGCTCCCTCCAGCACTTCCTTGCCGGTCGCCGGGTCCAGCACTTCCGCGAAATACGCATCCTCCAGCACCCGCAGGCGGCCGGCATCCGCCGGATCCTGATAACTCACCGGCCCGGTTTCCGTCAGGCCGTGATGGTCCAGCACCTGCACCCCGGGCCAAAGCATCGCAATGCGGTCCCGGATTTCCGGTTGGCTCCCACCCGGCTCCCCCGCCACAATGATGCTCCGCAGCGCCCATTCCCCTTCCCGCAAGGTGTCGTTTTGGTCCTTCAACTCGCCCAGATGCAGCGCGTAGGTGGGCGTGGTGCAGATGATCGTCACCTTGTGATCCAGCATCAGTTGCAGCCGGGCATTGGTGCTCATCCCTCCCCCGGGAATGACCAGACAACCAATCCGGCTGGCCGCTTCAAAGGCCGTCCAGAAGCCCAGAAACGGACCGAAGGAAAAAGGGAAAAATAAGCGATCATCCCCCGGCTGCACGCCGAATTCATCAAAAATCCCCTGCCAAAGATTCAGCATCCCGCCCCAGTCGTCCCGGCTGTCCAGCCACGTCAGGGGCGGTCCGGTGGTCCCACTGGTCTGGCAAAACCGCGTGTAGTTTTCCAGAGGATAGGTGTGATTGGAGCCATAGGGCGGGAAATTCTCCCGGTCCTGCACCAGCACCCGCTTGGTCATCAGGGGACAGAGCCTCACAAAATCCTCCAGCGTCTCCATCGCCGGATTCATCAAGCGCTTCCGGTGGAAGGGATTGGTCATCAGCACTGTGTCCAACAGGGCACGGAGCCGCTCCCATTGCCGGGCACGGATGGCATGGCGGAACCGGTCGATCTCTTCGCTGCGCAGCACGGGTCAGGAGGGATTCCAATACTGCTCTAGCTGACGGACCATTGCCGGGTGGTCACATCCACATAGCCCGGAGCCACGGCAGGCTGCACCAGGGCCGACGGCGCGCCTGCTGCTTTGGGAGCTGGTGCCCCATGGCCCAGCGGACGGTATTTCATCACCATCGCCACTCCTGCGGCGGCGAGGAGGATGCCGGCATAAAATTGCCAATGGGTCTCCCCCCAGACCTTGTCCTTGGTGATACTGACGATGGCATTCACAATCGGGGCCCCGGCGAACACAATCGCAGGCACCAGCAACACCAGAGCTTTGGACTCCACCGGTCCCTTGCCGGAACTCAGGGCCATCAGCAGGAAATACGCGCCAACCGCCCCGGCCAGGCCAGCCAGCAGACTCCATGTCAGGCCGCCCATGGGGAAAGAAAGGGGAGTGCCCTTGGCCTTCATCACCAGCATGGGACCCACAATGCCCACGATGAAATAGGCGATCCCCACCATCAGAAACGCCTTCATGCGGGAACCGACATCCGGAGGTCCGCCGGGATTCATCAATAGGCTCCCCTTGTGGAGCAGCACACTATAGAGTCCCCAGCAAACGACGGTGCCGAGGGCATAGAACAAAGCGGTATTATTCATCTTGGGAGGATTCACGGAAGAGAGGGTGGATGTTCAGGACGGGGAATTCCCCAGCAAATTGGCCGGGGCACAGGAGATACGTTCACGGAAGTTGTCAGGAATCGCCGTAGCCTGCATTTCCCGCGTGCCGGGGTCTGCTTTTACGGCCACCACCACCAATTCCCCCCGCGCCGCCACCTTGCGGGCAGCCGGATCATCCGGATTTTTCCAAAATTTCAGTTCATAGCGGATGGCCTTGGACCGCATCTCCGCCACCAGCAGTTCCACTTCGAACTCTTCCTCAAACACCAGCGGCAGCCGGTATTTGGCCGAAGCCTTCAAGCGCGGCCAGCCCGTGCTGGTTTCGGTCGCTCCATGCTGCATGGGGTGCACCGACAACCCCACGGAACGGTAAAACGCATGCTCCGTTTCCTCCATCCAACGGAAGAAATTGGAAAAGTGCGCAATTCCAGCCAGATCGGTCTCCGAAAAGAGAACCCGGCGGCGGTAAAGATAACGGCAGGACATGATGGGCAAACAGCCCGTCAGTTTC
>JAYUWQ010000177.1:0-5248 GCA_043753485.1 bacterium | reverse complement strand
ACCACGCGGGGAACTTCCAAGGGTTCGGCCCCTGGACGGGATGTGGCGACTTCCGGCAATGGACCGGAAGCCCGATCCACGGTCGGGGTGCTAACGGCCGGCCGTAAATGAGGCTCCGGAGTCACAACTGGCGAAACGGCCGGTCGGCCTCCCGTAACAATCCGGGACGGGGCGGTCTCTCCGGCGACCGGAAGCCCCCTCAACCTGGCCAATTCAGCCTGACGGGCGTCCACTTCCTTTCTGACCTGCTCCCGCTGCACCCGCCGTTCCGCCAATGAGGGTTCGGTCGGCGCTCCGGCCGGTTTTACCCCGGGGCGCGGAGAGGTCAGGTTCTGTTCCGATGGTTGGCCTTGAGGGTGAGTCGTCCGGCGGGGCGTAGGGGGATTCTGCACTGCGGCCGTCAAGGCTACCACCCTTTCCTGGCGTTCGGTCAGACGGCGGGCCGATTCGCCTTGGAGGGCTTTTGTCCCGGCCTCCATCCAGTGTTTTTTGTCTTCCTGGAAGCGGCGCAGAATTTTGTCGGTGGGCACCGCCCCCTGCGGCACCACGCCTCCCTCCGGCAACGGACCGGCCACATCCCGCGGGCGCAGCTCGGCATTCCATGGCGCCCGCATCACCGGGGAAAAAACGCATAATTTATCGCGGTCGATCCGGAATTTCCGGTCCCCTTTGGTCAGCGGATCACTGGCCAGAATATAACGGTCAGGGGGACGCGGGTGCCGGTCCCGGATCCATTCATACTTCGGCCCGCTGCCATTCACCCGGTGCCGCGAGACACTGAGCCGGGTGATGTTGGCAGTGTCCCGGCAGACCACTCCGCTGCGCTCCGGCGGTTCACAGTGCCGGTGCACCGGCAGGCAGAAATGCTTCACCGCGATGAAGATATAACTCGAAGGCTGGATGCCGCAGAGTTTGTCGATGGAGGAATCGTACGTCACCTCATCCCGGTAGAGGGTCTCCGGCGGCAGGGGGCACCAGCCCACATATTGATCGCTCCGGCGCCATGCCACCCAGGCCGGAGCCCAGACTTCGCCCGGCACCCAGATCCAGCCGCATCCCTTCAATTTCGCCCAACGGCCGTAGTGATAGGTGGCCCAGCCGAAGGGTTCATCCGAAAGCCACGTCCACCCGCGGTCGCAGGCCGCCCAGCGCCCCACCGTGTAGGGCCGCCACGAGGTTTGCTGGGCCACCGCCGGTTGCCATACATACCCATAATCCACGGACTGGAACCAGCTGCCATGCACCGCGAGTTCCGTGTAAAACAAGCTGTAATCGCGCGCCGGAGGCAGCACCACCGGCGTACTGACTGGCGTTTGGGGCTGGGCCGGGACCGCTGCGGCCACCTGTTCACTCAACCACGCCGCCCGTTCCTGATCCAGCCGCCGCTGTTCCTCCTCCAGAGCCGCCCGATCCACCGCCAATTGTTCCTGCTCTATCTCCTGACGCAGTTTCTCCGCTTCCGCCTCCAGTTTTGCAATCTCCCCGGCGATCGCCGCCTCGCGGGCCGCCTCCGCTGCCTTTCCATCCTCCGCCCGGTAAACCTTCGGTTTTGGTTTCAACGGGACCGGAGGCGGAGGAGCGTCGGTCAGTGCTGGTTTTTCCCCGCACCCCAGGGTGAACAGCACCAAGGATGAGACCAGCAGCGACGGAAGCAGGAGACGTTTCATGACAACAAAGCGGATGGAGTGAATCAGGCAAGCACGCCCGCCTTTCGACGGAACGATTCTTTAAATATTCATCCCTATTTTGCGTCCCGCTCCCATCCCTACCCCTCCGCCGTCTGGGGCCCTTCCCTGCCCCTCCATCCTAGCCCAGATTCACCGGATCCACGTCCACCGTCACGATCACCTCCTTCGGCATTTTCAGATCGGCGAGGCATTGCATCAGTGGCTCGGTGATTTGTTTGGCCTGCCGCGCCCTTGCCAGGATTTGAAACCGGTATTGATCGTGTGATTTCACCAGCGGACTCGGCGCCGGTTCGCCCAGCAGGATTTCTGCCGGGAAGACCTTGACCAACTTGGCATGCAAAGTCTTCAACGCAAAGTCCGCCAGGTTCTCCCGCTCGCTGCGCACCGTCACCAGCACCGCATGACCATACGGCGGATAACCGCATTGCCTTCTGAACTCCAGTTCCTGCTCACTAAATCCCTCGAAATCGTGTTGCCGCGCAAACTGGATCGCGGGGTGGTGCGGGGTGAAACTCTGCACCACCACCTCACCCATCAACTCCCCGCGACCGGCCCGGCCCGCCACCTGGGTCAGCAGCGAAAACGTCCGCTCCCCGGCCCGGAAATCCGGGATGTGCAGGCCCATGTCGGCGTTCAGAATCCCTACCAGGGTCACGTTCGGGAAGTGCAGGCCCTTGGCGATCATCTGGGTGCCGATCAGCAGATCCAGCTTCCCGGTCTTGAAGGCATGCAGCGTATCCCGCAGCTTGTGCTTCTGCGCCATGGAGTCCGCATCCACCCGCGCGATGCGGGCGGTGGGGAAGACCTTGCGCAGGGTTTCCTCCACCCGCTCCGTCCCGTAGCCTGCCAGCAGGATGGCCGGGTCCTTGCACTCCGGACATTTTTTGGGCGCGAGTTTTTGGAAGCCACAGACGTGGCACACCAGCCGCCCCAGTTCCTGATGCACCGTCATCGCCACCTCACAGTGCGGGCACTTCACCACATGTCCGCAGGCCTGACACACCACACTGCTGGCAAACCCCCGCCGGTTCAAAAACAGGATCGACTGTTCGCCCCTGGTCAGCCGCTGATCGATCGCAATCCGCAGCCGCTCGCTCAGGATCGCCGGACTCCCCTTCCCCGCCCGCTTTTTCTCGGTGCGCATATCAATCACCCGCACCAGGGGCAACTGCGCGTCATCGGCCCGTTCCGGCAGTCGCAATAACGTATATCTCCCGCGCTGCGCATTGTGCCAGCTTTCCAGCGAGGGCGTCGCGCTGCCCAGCAGGATGGCGCACCCTTCCAGTCTCGCCCGCACCACCGCGGCATCCCGCGCCTGATAGCGCGGGGGCTGCTCCTGCTTGTAGCTGCCCTCGTGCTCCTCATCCACGATGATCAGCCCGATGTCCTCCAGCGGCGCAAAGATCGCGCTGCGAGCCCCGATCACGATCCGCGCCTTCCCCCGCTGGATCTTGTGCCATTCATCAAACCGCTCGCCTTTGCTCAAATGACTGTGCAGCACCGCCACCTGCTCCTGCATCTCCGCGAACCGGCTCTTGAAACGCTCCACCGTCTGGGGCGTCAGGGAAATCTCCGGCACTAGCACCATTACCGCCCGGCCCTGTTCCAGCACCCGCTGCGCTGCCTGCAGGTAAACTTCCGTCTTCCCACTCCCCGTCACCCCGAAAAGCAGCATCGGCTTCGCCTCCCGTGGATTCCGCACCGCTTCCAGCACCGTCACCAGCGCCTCATGCTGCGCCTGATTCAGCGCCAGCGATTTGGTGCTGACAAACGACTCGCCCTCATGCGGATCACGCGCCACCGGCTCATCCGTGATTTCGATCAACCCCTTGTGGTGCAGCGCCTTCAGCGCCGCGCCGGAAAACGCCACCGCCGCCACCGGTTCCCCCGCCGCCTTCAGAGCCTCCAAGACTTCCATCTGCTTCGGCGCCTTTTTCGTCAGGACCGCAGATTCCTCCGCCGCCGGCTCACGCAGCAGCCGGGCAAACAACCGCCGTTTCTCGCGGTGTTTCTCCTCCCGCACCGCCTCCGGCAGCATCGCCCGCATCACACTTTCCAGCGGCGCGCAATAATACGCCGAGACCCACTTCCCGAATTCCATCAGGGCCGGGGGAATCATCACCCGTTCCGAGAGCAGTCCGAGCAGGGGTTTCAACTTCGTCACCTCCGCCTCCGCCGCCGGATACACGATCAGCACCGTGCCCGTCATCGTGCGGTTCCGCAGCGGCACACTCACCCGGCTCCCCGGCCCCACCCCATCCAGCGCCGGCGGGATCGCATAATCAAACTCCAGGTCCGCCACCGCCCCATCCAGCAACACCCGCGCCGCCATCGGCAGCAGCGCCACCGCGTCCGGTCCCAAGGGCAATTCATCCTCCGGCATCATGGTTCAGATCAATCCAGATTGGGGCAGAGGGAAACCACGGATTTCAGACATGAAATCAGAGCCTAACTCAACACATAATCCGGCACCCACCCCTCTGCACCTGCCGCATTGCGGCACCAGAACCACCCGCACACCTCCCGCAGCGCAGTCACCGCCTCGCCTTTCTTCAGGGAGAGATCCACCGCTTGGAATTCCTCCACCACCTTCGCCTGCTCCTCGCCCACCCGCTCCAGGGAAGTCACCGGCACATACGTCCCCCGCCCTTCCTGATTGCTCGCCCACACCCATCCCGCCCACACCTTGTCCTCCATCCCCAGATCCACGGTCTCCCCCACCTTCAGGCAAACCGGCGACCGGTCCACCACCGTGTAATCCGCATTCGAGGTCTTCTGCTGTTCTTTGAATTTCGATGTCCCGCTCATCCCCTCATTTCACCCCCGCTCCCCCGCCGCACAAGCCCGGATCGGCCCTCCCCCCCCGGCTTAGTGACACCACGTGGGCTGGATTTGAATCCGATCCGTCACCTTTATTCCATCGCATCCAGCCCGCACGCCCCTGCACTCACTCGATCTCCCTCAGCCGGAAGTAATGGCTCAAGCCACTGGTGGGGATGCGGACAGCCTGTTCCCCAGCTTCCTTGGAAAACCGGGATTGTTCAGACCACGTCTCCAGATCCGGGGAAGCATCGATCGCGACCATGCCCCCGGCTCCGCCGACGGTGATCTCAAGGCTGGAACCGTCAACCATGGTGATGCGGGTGATTTGCAGCACGGGCACCCGATAGTAGGTGATCTTTGCCGTGGGGAATCCTTGCACGCAAAGCAGACCCGATTCGATCCGGGCCTTCATCTCCAGAGGAAGTGTCAGACGGGCCAACAGGTCACCAAGATTCAAGAAAGACAGACTGGACAGCCCCGCTGGTAATGTCAGACCTGTCATTGGGTTGGCGCTGAGATCGAGCACGGTCAATTTGGAAAGCCCCTCAGGCAAAGTCAGACCGGTCAACTGGTTTGCGGCGAGGGACAGGTAGGTCAAACCCGGCATTCCCGCCGGAAGCGTCAGGCTGGTCAGCTGGTTATACTGCAGGTTCAGCTCAGTGAGGCTTGGGAGCGCCTGAGGCAAGGCCAGGCTGATCAACTGGTTCTGATGGAGTCTGAGCGTAGTCAAGGTGAAC
>JAYUWQ010000176.1:0-14654 GCA_043753485.1 bacterium | reverse complement strand
GCGAGGACGGTGACAGCCGGCTGCGTGGTCAGGAAGGCGAGTTCCTGGAGCAGGGCGGGTTCCAGGGCTGCGGGGGAGTCGAGGAGAGCGAGGACGGCAGGACAGTCGCGGGCCGGTGCATCCTTCTCGAGGGAACTTTGCGGAAACAGGGAGGCGAGGTGGCCGGCGGTTTTATCGAGGGCGAAGATCTCCTGGACGCGCTGGAGGCCGGCGGCACCAAAGCGGGCGCGGAGATCCGGGTCGCGGGCGAGGGTGGTCAGGTGGCCGGCCAGAGCGGGGGCATCGTCGGGCGGAGCCAGCAGGCCGGTTTCGCCATGGATCACCATTTCCGGGACGCCCGCAAGGGTGGTGCTGACCACCGGGAGGCCGCAGGCCATGGCCTCGAGGATGACGGTGGGAAGAATATCCGTGGCGCCCTTGGCGTCGGTGAGGCAGGCGAGGGTGAAGGCGTGGGCGTGGGCAAGTTCCTTTTTGATTTCCTCCTGGCTGAGGACGCCGCGGAGGCGGACGTTGTCCTGGAGCTGCAGGTGGTCGATTTGGGCTTCGAGGGCAGGGCGCTGCGGGCCTTCGCCGATGATCTGGAGGACCACCGGAATGTGGTTATCGCGGAGAGTGGCGATGGCATCGAGGAGAACCGGAAAGCCTTTGAAATCAATCAGGCGGCCGATGCTGATGAGGCGGAAGGAGGGGAAGGTTGATGGTTGGGAGTTGATGGATGATGGAGGGGGACCGGGGCTCTGGGAACCCGGCGGGAGCTTAGTGCACCCCGGGGTGGCTTTGGGGAATTGGCTGGCGTCGATGCCGTTGTAGACACGGTGGATGCGGTCGGCAGAGTCCGGGCAGATGTTGGTCAGGAGGGCTCGGCTGTAGTCGCTGACGGCGGCGGTGAAGGTGGCTTTAAGGATCATCTCCCGCAGAAGATCGTCATTGGCGAGATCGACCATGAAGTCCTGGGCGTGGGCCGTGAAGCTGAAGGTGAAACCGGCTTTTTTCAGGAAGAGGGCGGTGTGGGTGGCCCGGTTGGCGAAATGGATATGAATGTGGGAGACGCCACGCTTTTTGAATTCGCGTGCGAAGTGCCAGGCGTTGCGGGCGCGGATGTGGGGTTTGCAGGAGGCGCCGTATTTGGCTTCGTGTTTTGTGGCCAGCGCCGCCATGTCCTGCCAGACGGGATCGTCCGGCGGGTGGTGGAGTGGGGAATCAAGGACGGCGCCAGGTGGCGGGTAGATGACCTCGGCCTTGAGCTGGGCAAGGCGTTCGTGGCGGAAGCTGTTGGGTGGCGGATTGAGACTGCCAATGACGAGGGAGTGGCCGGCCGCTTCGAGTGCGAGCATCTCGGTGTCGCAGAACGTCTGGGAGACGACCGGGAAGCGGGAGAAGAGGTAGGCGAGCACGGGGGGAAAGGGAGGAGGCAGGTGGCTGGGACCAGCAGTCAGACGCGCGGAGGGAGCCAGCTGATGTTTCCGGATGGGCTAGCTTCCTGAGGGGTGGCGGACGCTGAATCCTTTGGTGGCGCGGGGTTTGGTGGTCCAGCGGGGGCCGATGCCGGTGCCGCGGCTGCTGGTGTCGAGGCGGAGGCCGCAGATGGTCATGAAAACGTGGCCACGGCGTGCGAAAATGGTGATCCATTTCCCTTGGCCGGAGCGGCCGTATTTCCGGAAGGAGGAGCTGGGCATGGAGGATTCCAGCAGGCCGGCGCTGCGGAGCACATAGGAGACGCTGCCGGAACAATCGAGGCCGTTGGACTGGCTGCCGTGGCCTCCGCCATAGGCATACGGTGCGGCCTGGATTTCATTGGCGGCGGCGACCGCACGATGCACGGTGGCGGGGGCGCCGCGGGGGGCAATCACCTGGCCGTTGGCGAAGATGGCGCGCGGGCCGTCGTAGTAGTCTTCCGTGGTGCGATTGGACGAAGCGCAGCTGACCAGCAGGGACAGCGTGGCCAGGAGGAGAAGACGGAGGAACAGCATGGGAAAAATGATGAACGATGACTGGCTCATTATGAGGGCTGGAGCCGCCGGGGGCAAGAGTGGGGTCAGGGGAAGACAGCCGATTTGCCGGAAGCGGGGGAGCGGAGTGGTTTGGAAAAGCGGCGCAGGAATTGCCGCAGGTGGGCCGCGGCGAGGGGCAGGCTGGCGGGCGGGCCGTTTACTTTTCCGCTGGAGGTCAGGACTTGGCGCAGGTGGGCGGCGGTGACTTCTTTGGCAAATCGTTCCCGGGCGAGGGCCAAGCCGGCCTGTCCGAAGCGTTGGGTGAGGGTGGGGTCAGTGATGATCCGGGTCAGGGCGGCGGCGGTTCCGGCGGGGTCCCGCTCGGGAGCAAGCAGGCCGGTTTTTTCAGGCAGCACCATCTCCGGCACCCCCGCCAGGGTGGTGGAAACACAGGGCAGGGCGGCGGCCATGGCTTCCATGAGCACGGTGGGGAGGACATCGCGGCCGCCATCAGCCTCGGTGACACAGGGCAGGGCAAACACGGTGGCCTGACCCAATTGATGGATAATGTCAGGCTGGGAAAGCGGTCCGGTCAGGGTGACTTGGCCGCTCAGGCCGGCGGTCTGAATCTGAAAGGCGAGGGCGTCCTGCAGTGGTCCGTCGCCGGTGATGCGGCATTGGAATGGAAGGCCTTGGTCGCGCAGCAGGGCACAGGCCCGGATCAGATCGTCGAATCCTTTTTTCTCAATGAGACGGCCCACGCTGAAGATGAGGGGCGGGGTGATTTCGGTGATCCCGGCGGTGGCCCGGGTGATCGGATCCAGATCAAGGCCATTGTAAACCCGGTGGATGCGAGGGGCGGCCGCCGGGTGGTTTTCGCGCAGCCAGGCGGCGGTGTAATCGCTCACCGCGATGACGGCGGCGGCGTCCTGGATGAGACGGGGCAGTTTGAGCCCGGTGGCTTCGTCAGGACAAAAAAGGTCGTTGGCATGACCCGTGAAACTGTAACTGAGGCCATAAAATTGCCGGATCCACCAGGCGGTGCGGGCGGCAAGGCCGGCGAAGTGGGTGTGGACATGCCGGACGCCGGCGGCACGGAGCTTCTGGCCGATCCAGGCGGCTTCGTAAATCCTGGCTTTGTCAGGGCGGCCGGACCACTCCCGCAGGGTCAGGACCATGGACTGGGGGAGTTCCCGGCGTTCCTTCATGGCTTCCACTTCCCGGGTGAGCACGTCGGCGGGCGGCAGGGTGATGACCTGATCGATCAATTCCTGCGGGAAATGGCGCAGGGTTTCCTCTCCGGTGCTGCGGATGGAAAAAAGCAGCAGACGGGTGCCTTGGCGCTGCAATTCCAGCACTTCCCGGGCGCAGAAGGTCTGCGTAAATGAAGGGAAGCGCTCGAAGACGTAGGCGAAGTGGGGGCGGGGCACGGGCAGTGGGCGTCAGGGTCAGACGGCCACGGTTGGCACAAAACCGCCGGATGTCACGGCGGGACTTGGCGGACCTCCCGGTTCAGCCCCTCCGGCCGAGGCGGAAGGGGGTGGAGCAGAACATGCAGCGGAATCTTCCGGTGAAGAGCAGATGCAGGATGGTGGAGGCCCGGTAGGTGAGGAGGGGCAACTTGTTGGCCAGCTGGTGCTTGCGGCAGCTTTTGCCCAGCAGGGGCGTGCCGTGGCACAGGGCGCATTTGGTCATGGCGCTGAGGACGATACCCACCACCAGGCTCCCCACGAGGGCGACAAGGGAGCCGAGGGCCCAGCGTTCCCATCCCGCTCCGGGTTCCATGACGAGGCGGGCCGTAAAATACAGCGTGGCCGGCAGGGCGAGGTAAGTGGTCAGGGCCAGCAGGGCGATGACGATCAGGCGGCCCTGGCCCCGCCAGACCCGGGGTTTTTGGGTGCGTTCCCAGTCAGCGACGTGGGAACGGGTGCCGGCGAGGGATTTGACGTGGCGGGACATGGGGAGGAGGCCGCTTCAATAACCAAAGAAAAGCCGGAGGCAACCGAATCCTGACCGTTATTTCAGGTTTTGCCCTGCGGCCCGCCGGGTTGACAGGGCCGGACGCGCCGTCAAGCCTGACCCGGATGATGGCTCCGGATGATCTTGCCCGCCTGACCGCCTGGGACAAATCCCACGCGTGGCACCCCTTCACGCAAATGCAGGATTGGACGGCGCCGGAGCACCAGCCGCTCTTCATTACGCACGGCGAAGGCGCGTGGCTGGTGGACCATGCCGGCCGGCGTTATCTGGATGGCAATTCCACGATTTGGACCAATCTGCACGGCCACCGGCATCCGCACCTTGATGCCGCCGTGCGGGAACAGCTGGGGAAAATCGCCCATGTTTCCGCGCTGGGGTTTTCCAATGAACCGGCTACCCGGCTTGCCAAAGCCCTTGTGGATTTGTGGCCGGAAGGGACCCTGAGCCGGGTGTTTTTCAGCGATGACGGATCGACCGCGATTGAGTGCGCGGTGAAAATGGCGCTACAGTTTCACCAACTGGCCGGGCATCCGGAACGGGCCGGATTCGCCGCATTTGAAAATGGCTATCACGGCGATACCATGGCGGCGGCGACGCTGGGCGGGATCGGGACTTTCGCGGACCGGTTCCGGCGGTTTGGCCTGACCACGCATCATTTTGCCGGGCTCGCGGAACTGGAGCAGGTGCCGTCAGCCCTCAGCGATACGCTGGCGGCGGTGATCATCGAACCGTTGATCCAGGGCAGTGCCGGCATGCAAACGTGGCCTGCGGGAATGCTGGCGGGATTGCGGCGCTGGTGTGATGCGCGCGGGGTGCTGCTCATTTGCGATGAAGTGATGACTGGATTCGGGCGCACCGGCCGGATGTTTGCCTGTGAACATGAGGAGGTCGTGCCGGACTTCCTCTGCCTCGCCAAAGGGCTCACCGGGGGTTATCTGCCGCTCGCGGCGACCCTGACCACGGAGCGGATCTACGGGGCTTTTCTCGGCCGGTATGAGGAACTGAAAACCTTCTTCTACGGGCATAGTTATACGGGGAATCCGCTGGCCTGCGCGGTCGCGCTTGCCAGTCTGGAGATTTTTAAAACCGAGCATACCCTCGCCCGGCTCCAGCCGAAAATTGAGCTGCTGCGCCGTCTACTGGAGGAGCTGGCAGCCCGCCATCCCCGCCACATCGGAGCGGTGCGCCAGTGCGGCCTCATCGCCGGGATCGATCTCATGGAAAATGCCGCCGGGGCCCGGCCATTTCCCTGGCCGGAACAGACCGGAGCCCGGGTCTGCCTTGCCGCCCGGGCGGCCGGACTCCTGACCCGGCCGATCCGGGATACCCTGGTCCTCCTGCCACCGCTTTGCATCACGGAGGAAGAGTTGAAGCAGGCCGTCAGCGCACTCAGCCATGGCATCTCCAGCGTCTGCGGCCCCGCATAAGCGGGAAAGGAATTTCTTGCTAAAGGAAAGCGCGGATGATTGGATGAGGTGCCAATCCGTCCGATCCAGGACGGAATTTCCGCAACCCTATTCCTAAACCAACCCACCGATCATGAAAACCACCCTGCTGCTCGTCGCCCTCTTCGGCTTCCCTGCGCTGGCTCCTGCCGCCGACACGAAGGACGACAAGCCTGACCGCAAAAACAAAAAGGAGGAAAAGAAGGAGGAGGTCCGCAATCTTTTTGAGGTGACCGTCACCGGAGCCAAGGACGAGGCTGCTGAAAGTGATGTGAAGACCTTCCTGGGCAGCATCGAAGGCGTGAAGCTGGACAAGGCCGAGAAGACCGAAAAGGGCATTGAGGCCGTGCTCAGCTCCGCAACTAAAATCTCCCGCGCTGACGTGAGCAAAGCCCTCAAGGACAACAAGGACCTCAAGATCGCGGACTTCAAAGCGGTCCGCCCCGGCCGTGAGAAGAAAGAGGACAAAAAAGAGGACAAGAAGGACGATAAAAAGCCGGAAGAGAAGACCCCCGAGGACAAAAAGCCCACCTGAACGGTGGCAGGGTCCCCAGCATCCTTTCCCGAATAAAATGAAGGGAGCAGACCGTCTGGTCTGCTCCCTTTTTATTGATGGACCGGAGGTCAGGCGCGCCGGCGCCGGGTCAGGAGGCACAAGGCAGCTCCGGCGGACAACAGCAGACCGGAAGGTTCCGGAATGGCTGCGGCATTGGCCCCTCCGAAGGCGCCGATTTCAGCCCCGGAGTAGGCGCGGTCCGAAAAGTGAAATTGGCTGATGTAACCATTGGCGGTTTCCCCGTCCTCGTCAGCGAATACGAGGAATGAAGGATCGCTGAGATCGAAGCGGGCAGCATCGTAGGCATCCACGCTGTTGATGAGAGTGCCATCGACGTAGATTTTGAGAAAGTCCGTGGTAAGTGAATTATCCACCGTAGCGGCGAAGCGGTGCCAGGCTCCCGCGGTGAAGGTGGTTCCGCCGTAGTCGCTATTGATGCCTGAGGCTCCACTGCCGCGTCCGAAGAGGTCACCATCATTGATATTGTCCAGTTGGAGCAGGCTGACGTAGTTGGGAACCGCCGAATAATAGATATCCATCAGCACGGTGTACCCGGTGGTATTGGGGGAGGGGGTGGCATGGGTGAACTGCAGGCCGCTGCCGTTGGCGGTGGCAATGCCGCTGAAGGAGAGGACCTGACGGTCGCCCCCGGCCATGGCCGCGAGGCCAAATCCGGAAACGGTATTGAATGAGGTGGGCATGCCACCAAAAACGGACATGCTGCCTGGTCCGGAACTGCTGATGGAACCGGCGAAATTGACCGATGTGGCTGCGGCGGATGCCAGAGGCGGGGCGAGGAGGGTGATGCAGGTGAGTGCGAGGATTGGTTTCATAATGGATGGATTATACGGGGGATGGGAGGTTGCTGATGTCAGGGGAAATTGTGGTAGGAATCTATTCGGCGGCACGGAAAAAGACCCGGTTCCCGGACACGATGGTTTCGGTGTAAGTGCCGAATCCGCTGGTACCGGGAACGTCCGTCCAGCCGCTCAATGCGGTGGCACGCTGCAGCCGGCGGCCGGCGGCGGCGGGCCAGGTGACCGTCACATTGTTGCCGCTGCGTTGGATGGCCAGGGGTGGCAGGGCGGCCGGGGTGGTGAAGAAAATCCCCTGGGCCTGGGCCCCGCCGAGTTCCAGAGCCTGGGCGGCGCTGAGCGGGATATCCGTGAAGGCGAACGCATTCACCAGCACCTCGCTGGTCTCGCCGTCCTCGTCATTGAACAGCCGGAGGTGCGGACCGGCGGTGGTGCCGGGGGTCAGGGAAAACCGTCCATCTGTCAGGGCACCTCCGGTTCGGGTGCGGACGGGCAGGCCGTCCACGTAGGTGGTCACAATGCCGGAGGGAAGGTCGGCCGAGAAGATCACGCGGTGCCAGGTGCCGGGTTGGATCACATCGTTGCCGGAATAGCCGAGCGCTCCAATGCCGAGGGCGCGGCCGCTGTTCAGGAAAAAATCGCCATCCGTACTGTTGTTGGGCGCGGTATTGAAGAAGCAGAACCAACTGCCCGGGCTGGGCAGATTGAGGTCGAAGACGAGGCTGAACCGGTTGATGAAAGTGCCCCCGCCATTGGCCGGAATTCCCGTGAGGGAAAGCGCCAGGCCATGCTCTGCTTCCGTGAAGCCGGGCAGCCGTAGATAGGATGCGGTCTTTCCTCCGATGTCGGGCACATTGATTCCGTCGGTGGTTTCAAAACTGCACAGGGCCTCGGTGTTGGCACCGTCGGCGAAGGTGAGGGCGCCATTGCCCAGAGCCGCCGCCAGCGAACCATTGAATTCCCATTCCTGTTTGTTGCCATTGGCCGGTGGCGGTGTGGAGAAGCTCCAGACGTCTCCGGTGACGGTGCCGCCGGGAGTGACTTCATCGATGCGCCAGTAATAGGTCTGGCCGGAGGCAAAGGCCGGGGTTTGATAGAGGTCGCTGGCCTGCTGCACCATAAAAGGCGGGGGATTCACCGTGCCAAAATGAATCCGGTGGGCTGTCGCCTGGGTGCCGGTGACCCAACGCAGCACTGTGGAAGGACTGGTCAGGCTGGCGCCGGCGGCGGGCAGGGGGCCGCTGGCTTTGGTGAGGGAGGCGGGCTGGAGCGCGGCTACGGTGGCGGGGAAATCCGTCTCCAGGTAGTCCACCCCGGCCGCCGCACAGCGCAGCATGGTGTCAGGATCATTGATGGTATAAACCTCGACAATGAAGCCCTCCTGTTTCGCGCGGGTGGCGAAGGCCAGATCCGGGGTGTCGGTGCCATTGCCGATGGAAAATCCCACCACCCCGAGGGCGCGGAGGTTGTTGAAATAATCGGGATCGGTGCTCCATGAAGCGTCAGGGTTGCCCCACATGATCTGCGCGCCCGGAATGGCGGCGCGGATTTCCGCCGCATAGGCTTCATCGCCCGGCGTCCAGAACCACAGATCCGGAAGCGGGAAGGCGGAGGCGGTGACAGCTGCGGCAAACGCGGCGGCCTGACCGCCGGTTTTGATGTCCAGATAGACGATGCCTTTGCCCTTCGCCTCGATCAGCGCTTCGGTCAGGGAAGGAACTTTTTCCCCCGCAAAGGCCGGGTCGTATTTGGAGCCCGCGTCCAGCGCCTTCAGTTCTGCGAGAGTGAAGCCGTCCACGGGACCAGTGCCGTTGGTGGTGCGGTCGACGGTGGGATCGTGAAAACAAACCGCCACCCCGTCGCTGGTGAGCCTGGTGTCCACTTCCACCCCGGCGGCTCCTTCGAGGAAGGCCTGGCGCAGGGCGGCGAGGGAGTTGTCAGGGGCGGAGCCGAAGCTGCCGCCGCGATGCCCGATGGCCCCCACCCGGCGCACCATTTTATTCGCATAGGCCGGGGCCGGGGTGCCGGGAGTGCCGGCCCCGCTGGCGTGCGGCCCGCCAAGGGCACTGATCTCGGCGGCGTTCATGGCGCGGTCATTGAATTGAAAACTGGCGAGGAAGCCGGGAGCGGTTTCGTTGTCGTTGTCAGTCAGGAGCAACGCTTCCGTGCCGAGGCCGAAGCGGGCGGCGAGGGCAGATCCCGTGGTGCCGATGGCTCCGACAAATTGACCGTCGATATACCGCTGGGCCTGCCCTTCGCCTTCGGCCGCCCGGACCGAAATCGCAATCCGGTGCCACTGGCCGGGGACCACCTGGCCCCGATAGTTGCCGTTGATGCCCACTCCACCGCTGGCGTTGTCATCCACGAAAAATTCACCGTCATCGCTGTTGCCGAGGTTGGTCTGCAGCAGGCCGCGCCACCTGGCATCGCTGGCCGCCGGGTAATAGACGTCGTAGATCAAGGTGTAGTTGGAGACGAGCAACGTGTCGGCAAACGAGCCGTTGGGCAACGCGCCGTGGGTCAGCAAAAATCCTTCGCGGCTGGTGCAGGCAGAAAAACTCATCACGTCAGGATCGCCGCCGGTCATGGCCGGGAGACTGAAGCTGCTGGCCTTGCCGAAAAGAGTCGCGGCAGGCCCCCAGCCGGTGACATCCGGATCAAAATAACCCAGCGTGGCGGAACCGGAGGCCGCTCCGAAACGGTCTGCCGGATTTGAAAAATTGAAGACGGAGGGCGCGGCGCCCGCGTTGCCGGTGAAGAGCGCTGCGGTGAGGAAGGCGGCCTGTCTGAGGCGGGAGCACGGGAACAGAGGGGCAGCGGATTTGAATGTCATGGCGTGCAGGGTGTTCCTTGAGGTGGATAAACGGCGGTGACCCGGCCCCGAAAGATGGCTGGGCAAACCGGTTTACGCTTCCATCTTGACTGGTTTCCCCGGTCCGGTCGTTCCGCAAAAATAACAGCCCCTCGGTCAAAATCGCCAGCCCGGTGTCGAATTTGACAAAAATATGCCATCGTCCGAAGTTCCCGGCCGGTGCAGCCTGTCGCCCGGACCGAGCCGTCTTCCATGCAAATTCCAAAACCTGCGCCCGCCTTTACCCCCGCTCCGCTGCGGCGTGTCGGCGTCAGACTGCCCACCTGGATCAGTTATCAGCGGATCGTTTTTGATGGGGTTCTCGAATTCATGCGCGCCCACGAGGCCTGGGTCATCGAAACGCCGGTGGATAGCAGCGGCGAGCTGGCGCCCATGATCATCGACGAACACTGGCGCGGGGACGGGCTGATTGTTTTCCGTTATACGGAAGTCGAGGCCACCGCCTGGCAGGCCGCCGGCATTCCGGTGGTGAACCTGAGCACGGAACGTCTGGACGGCCCTTTTCCCAGTGTGGTGCCTGACAATTTTGGCGGCGGGGCGGAGGCCGCCCGGCATCTGCTCACCCTGGGACTGCGCGACTTTGTCTTCGTGGGCCGGGCCACTGCTTTTGTGGATGATGATCTCACCGGACTGGGGGTGCCGCGCCGTTATTCGCACGAGCGGGCCGAGGGTTTTCAGCGTGGTCTGGCGGCAGCGGGGCATCAGCCGCGGATCATTCATATGGATGCCCCGGCGCCCCGGGACAGCGTTCCGGTGTGGCGGCAACTGCGGGGCATGTATCTGAAATTGTTGGAAACCCTGCCGAAACCCTGCGGGGTGTTTGCGGTCGATGATCTGTTGGCGCATGGCTTGCTCCAGGCGGCCCAGGAGGCCGGACTGCGTGTGCCGCAGGATCTGGCTCTGGTCGGCTGCAATGACCAATCCCATTTCTGTCACGCCGCCACCCCGCCGCTCAGCAGTGTTTCCTATCCTGGCCGTGCCATCGGCGCCCGGGCTGCGGAAACCCTTTTCGATCTGATGCGGCATGGCCAACCCGCAGGTGGCCGGGTGCAACGGGTGCCGGTGAGCGGTGTCACCATCAGGGAAAGCACCAATTTGCTGGCGATCCGCGATCCCTTGGTGGCCGATGCCGTGCGGCTGATCCGGCATCAGGCAGCCACTTCCGCGCCGCGCGTGGGGGAAATTGCGGAGAGTCTGGGAGTTTCTGTGAGTCTGCTGCGGCAGCGGTTTATCACCGCGGTGGGGATCAGCCCCAAGGAGGAAGTGGACCGCGCGCGACTGGATATTATCCGGCATTGGCTCACTTCCTCGGAGCAGGGCTCCGGCGAAATCGCGGGACGTACCGGCTTTACCGATGCCGGGGAACTGCGGCGCTTTTTCCGGCGTGGCTCAGGCATGACGCCGCAGGAGTTCCGTCAATCCCGGCGGTGTTGATGCCCGGAAGTCATCGGAAAGGAAAAACGGACGGAAGGCAGGGTTTGGGCAGAGGCGGGGATTTTGCCTGGGTTGGTGGCGAAGTTGCTGGTTGAGCCGACGGGCTCCGGGGGCACCTTGCCGCAGTTATCGTTCCAGCCTGCTCCCGACCGTCCATGTTGCCGCCACTCCCCACCGAAATCCTGACCAGGAAGGCAGGGCAGGAAATCCTGGCGACCGCCGCCGCTTTGCGCGCGGCGCATCCGGAGGCGGAGCCGGTGGCCTTCTGGGACTTCGATGGCACGTTGTTTGAGGGCGATTGTTCCGAGGGGTTTCTGTCAGGCGACGGCACCCGCATCGCCGGTCTCGCGGAAAGCGCGGTGCTGGCCGGGTGGTCGCAACAATATCCGGCGGAGGGGGGATTTGACCGGTTTTGGCAGGACTACCGCGCCCTGATGGGGCGGGAAGGGCAGGCTGCTGCTTACGTCTCTCTGGTCAGGGCCTTTGCCGGAGCCCCGGAAGCGGCTCTGCATGAGATGGCCGCCTACGAATTCAATGGCCGCCTCCGTCCGTGGTTTTTCCAGGAGGCCCTGAATCTGTGGCAGGAATTGGAAGCCGGAGGCGTGCGCTGCATCGTCATCTCGGCCAGTCCGGATTTTTTCATCAAGGGGGCGGCGGAAACGCTTGGCGTGCCAATGGACCGGCTGCACGGCCTCCGCCTCGGCACTGGAGCGGATGGCACCCTGCTCGACGAGCCGCTTGAGCCCCTCACCATCGGCACCGGCAAGGCCCGGATGCTGCGTCGGCTGCTGGCTGGAAGGGAAACCGGGGCCGCCCATGCCATCGCGGCTTTCGGCAATGATTTTATCAATGACGGGCCAATGCTGGAGGCGGTGGCGGCGGCGCGGTTGCCGGGCGGCCGGCCGCTGGCCGCACTGGTGAATCAGCGGCTGCCCGCCACCGGAGCCGGACCCCTGCGGGAAATCACCTTCGCGCCCCGGTTTTCATCCTGACTATCAACCATGAGATCGTTCCATGCCCAGCCCTGACAAGGAATCTGCCGCCACCCGCTGGCTTTCCCCGCAGCCGCCTCTCGTGCTGGCGGTGTGGGCCATGACGGCAGCTTTCGTGGCCTACGGCTGCATGTATGCCTTCCGGAAACCCTTCACCGCGGCCGCGTTTGCCGGCTCCTTTGGCGGCATGGATTACAAGGCGCTGCTGGTCCTCTCGCAGCTGGCCGGATATACGGTTTCGAAGTTCCTCGGCATCAAATTCGTCTCCGAAGCAACCCCTGGCCGGAGGGTGGCCATGGTGCTGGGCTTGATTGGAGTGGCGGAATCGGCGCTCGTATTGTTCGCCCTCACGCCAGCTCCCTGGAATGTGGTTTTCCTGTTCCTCAATGGCCTGCCGCTGGGCATGGTGTGGGGGTTGATTTTTGCTTTTCTGGAAGGACGGCGGGTCACGGAATTCATGGCCCTCGGGCTCAGTCTCAGTCTGATTTTTGCCAGCGGCTGGACCAAGGCCGCCGGCCTCCATGTAATGCAGCAATGGGGCGTGAGTGAAGCCTGGATGCCATCCGTCACCGGCGCCTTGTTTTTGCTGCCGCTGCTGGTGGCGCTGCGGATGCTGGCGGTGCTGCCGCCCCCGGATGCGGCAGACATCGCGGCCCGCTCCCTGCGCCAACCCTTGGACGCCACCGCCCGCCACGCCTTCCTGCGGCGGCACTGGCCCGGGCTGCTGATGTTTGTCCTCGCCTATATGCTGCTGAATACTTACCGGGATGTGCGCGACACTTTCCAGGTGGACATCCTCCGCGAGTTGGGGGTCACCGCCAGCGCCGGGCGGCTCGTGGTGATCGAAACCCAGGTGGGCGTGGCCGTGATCGCCACCCTGGGTTTGTTCGTGTTGATCCGCAGCAACCGCGGGGCGGTGATCGCCTGCGGGGTCCTGATCGCCCTCGGGGGCATCTTGGCAGGATTGTCCACCGGTCTGCTGCAGCATGGAAAAATCGGAGCCGCCACCTGGATGACCTTGACTGGAATCGGCCTGTATGCCGCCTTCATCCCCTATCAGGCAATCCTCTTCGAACGCCTGCTGGCACACCTGCGGGTGGCCGGGACGGCGGCCTTTCTGATTTCGCTCTGCGACAGCTACGGCTATCTCTCCACCGTCGCGCTCTACCTGTATCAGACCTTCGGCGGAGGCAAGGCGGCCTGGGCTCCCCTGCTGACCACCGGGGGATATCTCCTCGCCACCGTGCTGCCGCTGCTGATGCTGGGGGCGCTCGCCTGCCTCGCGGGAAAAAAACGGGAGATGGATCCTGATTCCAGCGTTTCTCTCACGGTGTCTCCCGGCCAGCCTCTGCCATGAATTCCCGTCGCGATTTCCTCAAACAAGTCGCCGCCCTCGGGGCCGTGGGAGCCCTGCCCGCCAGCATCCGCCGGGCCATGGCGATCGATCCCGCGCCCGGCAGCACCTGGCAGGATGCGGAACATGTGGTGATCCTGATGCAGGAGAACCGGTCGTTTGACCACTGTTTCGGCACTCTGCGCGGGGTGCGTGGTTTTTCCGATCCCCGCGCCATCACCCTGCCGGATGGCCTCCCGGTCTGGCTGCAGACCAACGCTGCCGGAGAAACCCATGCGCCGTTCCCGCTCCGCCTGACCGAAACCAAATCCACGTGGATGCAAAGCCTGCCGCACTCATGGGCCGACCAGACCGCCGCGCGCCGCGGGGGCCACCATGACCGCTGGCTGATCGCCAAAGCCCCCGGCCGTCAGGCCTACGCGGCTTTGCCGATGACCTTGGGGTATTACACCCGGGAAGACCTGCCCTTTTACCACGCCCTCGCCGATGCCTTCACGATCTGTGATCAGAATTTCTGTTCCTCCCTCACCGGCACCACGGCCAACCGTCTTCACCTCTGGACCGGCACCATCCGGCCGGAGCCCCATCCTGACAGTCCCGCCTGCCTGCGGAACAGCGATGTCGATTATGGCCGCGAAGCCACCTGGACCACCTTTCCCGAGCGGCTGGAAGTGCTGGGGATTTCCTGGCGCGTCTATCAGAATGAACTCAGCCTGCCCACCGGACTGAACGATGAGGAAGCCGCCTGGCTGGCCAATTTCACGGACAATCCGCTGGAATGGTTTTCGCAATTCCACGTCCGCTTTTCTCCGGCCCACCACGCGTGGCTGAAAAACCGGCAGGCAGCACTGGAAGCCACCCTGACCAAATGGCAGGCAGGCGTGGCCACCGGCGCGGAGCCCCCGGAAATCAGCAAGGCACGCCAGCAGTTGGAACAGACCCGGTCATCCCTCGCCCGCTGGTCCCCGGAAGCCTTCGCAGCCCTCACTCCCGGGCAGCAATCGCTGCACCACCGCGCCTTCACCACCAATGCCGGGGACAAGGACTGGCACCGCCTGGAGACCCTGACGTATCAGGACGCTGGCACCGCCCGCCACATGAAGGTCCCCGCCGGCGATGTGCTGCATCAATTCCGTGAGGACGTCCGGACCGGGAAACTTCCCGCCGTCTCCTGGCTGGTGGCCCCCCAGCATTTTTCGGATCACCCGGAATCGCCGTGGTATGGCGCATGGTATCTCGCGGAGGCCTTCGATATCCTCACCAAAAACCCGGACA
>JAYUWQ010000175.1:0-2140 GCA_043753485.1 bacterium | reverse complement strand
TCGCTTCCTGACTTCGCGGCGGCCACCGGCACCTTCCGGCTGACAGCTTCCGGGGCAGTCGATTATTTGCAGGACCGGGTGGATTTTCTGGCCAGGGTGAATCTGCGGGGAGCTCCCGGCATGTTGCTCTATCCCGTCAGCAAACTCTTTGAATACGCAGCGGACGGCACGATGGCCGACCCGGCGTGGCATCCGCGGTTTTTCCCCGGACCGTTCCGCCCCAAACCGGTGCCTGCGGTTCCCGCTGCGGAAAAGGAATCCACGACGGAGCCGGAAAAAGAACGTCAGGAAAAGGAGATTCCCGGACCGGTCCGCACCGGCAGTAATCGCTGAAGAACGCTTGGATCCTCAACTCACCGGATCGCGCGGGGCTTTGGCACCGGATTGGATCTGCTGCCAGTTTTGTTGGATTTGCTGGCGCATATCGTCAATGGGACCCCGCTGGTCCGCCGGGGTATCGGGAGGAATGGGGGCCGTCAGGGCGATCCACATCCCAAGCCCGAACCAAGCAGCGGCGGTGACTCCGATCAACGTGAATCCAACCGGGGTAGGGCGGGTGTGGACGAGGGCCGAGGCGGCGGTACGGTCCCATAGCGTAGAACCGCTGCGGCGGTAAAGAATCCAGCTGATGCCGGCTTGGAGGAGCGGCAGGAGCATGAGAGTAGGCAGCCCGAGACCATTGCCGATGACCAGCACGAGGGCGGAGCGTTTCAGAGCCGCAGGATAAGTTAGGGGTTGGCCCAGCTCATCCGTGACGCGCATGCCGAGCAACCATTTTCCGGGGGTGGTGGTGTAGCGGCTCAGAAAATATGCTTCCAGCGGAATCCAAGCGACGGCTGGACCGAACAGCAGCACCGGGTGCCGGAAGAGAAAATCCCAAATGTCAATCCAGCCGGCCGAGACCCCGATGAGCCAAAGCAGGGTAAACCATAACATCTCATCCACCGTGCGGGCCAGCCACCGCAGCCAGGCGCGGACCCGGCGGGCCTCCACTTCCCCCGCGACGGTAGCACCGGCCGACGCCGCGGCGGTGGGCTGTGGCAGTAATTCAGGGTCTGGCAGCGGCGGAGGGAGGGAGGGATCGCGGGGCATCCAGTTTGAGATTGCGTCGATGGACGATAGCGGGGCCCACGCTTCCATGCCTTCGATCCAGCCCGGATCATGGGGCAGGATCTCTTTATCTTCGAGCAATTCGCGCAATTTGAAGGGAAGGAATGGACCACGCCGCCGGCCATCCTTGAGGACATAAATTTCCATGTGGGGTAAGAAGGGGAGACGCGTCAGGGGCACGCAAGCGCATTCTCCGGGAGTAGAGACGGGTGGGAAGAATTTTCCTGAATTACGCGTTGGCAGGGCAGGCCGGGCGGGAGTATCCAGCCCGACTATGAGCTTAATTATTGGAGTAGATGACGACCGGGCACAGAAGGTGGACCTCGGTGATAAAATCCGTGAACTGTGCGAAGCCCTGTTGGATGATGACAATGTGGTGGCCGCGAGGGAACGCGTGGCCGGTTTCATGAACGATCCCGCAGCGACTGCGGGCTATGCCAAATTGGCGGAGATGAGTGAGCAATTACAGCGCAAGGAAATGAGCGGTGAAGCCATCGGTGAGGAGGAGGGCCAGGCTTTTGAGGAACTCCGCCGCGCGACGCTGAGCGAACCTCCGGTGCAATCTTTCATGGAAGCCCGTGGGATGCTGCAGGAAATCGAAAGCTTCATCATGGCCTACGTGAGCCGCACCCTGGAATTGGGCCGCATTCCCAAAGAAAGCGAACTGGTGGCCCAGCCAAGCGGCGGGGGTGGTTGCGGTGAAGGCTGCGGCTGCCACTGAGAAAATGAGGCCCTGATAACCGAACACTCTTGAGCGGAGTTCCGGTCGGAACTCCGCTTGTTTTGTGTCATGGATCGGGCAGGCGTCTTCGTAGGTCGTGCAGAGCGCTGCGGACCCGCGCGGTGTGCGGGCCGGGGGCGTCGAAGGAGGATTGATCCGCCTTCAGGACCGGATGGATGCCTTTGAGGGAATTGGTAAGGAAGACCTCGTCGGCCGCCACCAAGTCGGCGGGAGTGAGGGCTTTTTCAAGACAGGGGAGGCCGAGTTGGGCGCAAAGTTCGATCACGAGGCTGCGGGTGATACCGGGGA
>JAYUWQ010000174.1:0-2141 GCA_043753485.1 bacterium | reverse complement strand
TGATCTCCATCGATATCTCCGAGTATGGCGACCCGCTGGTCACGCGGATGATCCGGATGCCCTTCACCCACTATCTGAAACCATGGATTTCGGGACTGGCCCGAAATCTTGGAATTGAAGAGGAAATATCCCGGTTCCGGGCGATTCCTCTTTTCGAAATGGATGTCCGGCAGGCCATTAAATTCCGGCAGGATGAAGAGGATGTCAAAGAACTGGCGCGTCGTGCCGGAGTGAAGATTCCGCTGCAGGAGGAGGGAACCACCAACCTGCTGGAGGCCTACGTCGCATCCACGCTGCGCCGCTTCCATACCAGTTATTACGCCGTGACGCCCGACCCCGAGGAAGTCTGGGCGCAAACATATGGCTGCACTCCGCTGGACCGGCTGCCGCCTTGTGTGCAGGACATCCTGGTGTGGCCCAATGACCGTTTATTGAAGCCGGCCGGCATTCAACTGGTGACCCGGACTCTGCTGGCGGAGGGCTGGCATCCGCGTCATATCGCGGGCCTGATCCGCTCGAAGTTTTCAAATCCGGCCCACGGCTGGGGAATTGACTGGCAGGATTACGAACCGGGGACCCGGGCCGACTTTTATACCCGCCTTTTTGTCGGACAATTGGCCACCGGCGTGGACCAGCTGGTGGACTTCAATTGCCGCTCCATGCAGGAAAAGGGTTTCTGCACGGGGTGTCCTTCCATGAGCTGCCTCCTGGACCGCTACCGCCAATCCCTCATTACCTCCCGATTCCTATGAAACCCTGGACCATTGGTTTATCCACCGGCTGCTTCTATCAACATCGCATCACCGGCGTCATCGACGAAATCCGTCACAGCGGATTCGAAGCGGTCGAAGTCTGCTCGTTCCCCAAGCACCTCGACTATCACAATCAGGAAGACGTGCGCACTGCGGGCCGGCAACTCCGCCAGCTCGGGCTCCGGCCGGTGTCATTCCACGCTCCCTTCGCCGACCGCATCGATATCACTTCATTGAATGCCAGCGACCGGGCAGCCGCAGTGCGCGAACTGGTGACAGCCTGCGAGGCCGCCGCAGTCATGGAGGTGGAGAATGTGGTGCTCCATCCCGGCCCCGAACGCGCCGGCCGGCCGCCGGAAGCGGAGTTTCAGTTGAGGATGCGCAATGCGGCGGAGTCCCTCAATATCGTGGCCGACCGGTGCTGTGAACTGGGAGTCCGTCTGGTCCTTGAGAATATGCTGCCCCACCTGCTCTTCGGCCATGTCAACGACATGATGTATCTGCTGGGCAGCATCCGCAGTTGTGAAGTCTCAACCTGTCTGGACACCGGCCACGCCTTCCTCGGACGGGAACTCGGTCTGATCATCCATAAACTGTCAGGCCACCTCCACCTCGTTCATGTCAATGACAACCGGGGGGACCGCGACGACCACCTCGCCCCAGGGGAGGGCCACATTGACTGGGCGTGGGTACTGCGGGAACTGCAACGACACCAATTCTCCGGCACCCTGATTCTGGAGCTCTCCCTCCGGGAACATGAATCGGTGGCCAGCATGCTGGAGCGGGCCCGCCGGGCGCACGATTTTCTCCTCGATCTGATGCACCACATGGATTGAGCCCCCGGAAACATCCACCCCGCTTGGTCCTGCTTGAAATTCCGCCCTTCCAAGCTGCGTTGAAGGGCATGCACGACCAGCCACTTCTGCCGGCCCTGAGGCTTGCCACAGCCGTAAATCCACCGATCCTCCACTACATGTCTTCTTCCCTGCTGTTGCTCACTCTGGTGGCTCTCACTTCCGCCGTCGCTGCGGCCGACCCTATTCCGCCTGTGAATCCCCCTGCCCATACCAACCGGCTTTCCAAGGAAAAATCCCCCTATCTGCTGCAGCACCAGCACAACCCCGTGGACTGGTATCCCTGGGGGGATGAAGCTTTTGCCCGGGCCAAGGCAGAAAACAAACCCATCCTCCTCAGCATCGGCTACAGCACCTGCCACTGGTGCCATGTGATGGAACGCGAATCCTTCGAAAATGAAGCCATTGGCAAATACCTGAAAGAGCACTTCATCGCCATCAAACTCGACCGCGAGGAGAGGCCCGACATTGATCACATCTACATGACCGCCATGCAGGCGCTCGGTCTGGGCGGGGGCTGGCCGCTCAACTTTTT
>JAYUWQ010000173.1:0-5261 GCA_043753485.1 bacterium | reverse complement strand
CGCGCAGCCTCCAGAGGTCGGGCGAAGCCGTCACATAAACCACGCCCTGATGCCAGCACACCGAAGTCGCCCAGGCCAAGCCTTCCATGAATACGGTGACCGATTCGAAGACGCCATCGCCATCGCGATCCACCAGCTTGCGGATGCGCGATAACTTCTCATCCCGGCGCTCGGAATAGTCCCGCATCTCCGCCACATAGAGCGCGCCCCGGTCATCAAAACTCAGCGCGACTGGGTCCACCACCTGAGGTTCAACGGCGGCGGCGGAGATGGTGAATCCGGGCGACATTTGAAACGCGGCCAGCGCCTCCGCCGGGGATAAAGCCGGCAACTGCGGCAGGTCCGGCACCGCAGGCCCGTCCACGGCACGGGCCGCCGCTGTCAGGAGAAGGAACAACACCAATCGCATGCGGTCCTCAACGCCGGTGGGCCGCCCCTCTTGTCACCACACGCGTCGCTCCCTCCGGCCCTCCCGTCCGGGTGTTTTCCCGCAAGGACCCCCGGCGGCGGGGCGTTCTGACTTTCATGCTCCGCTGTTTCCTCACCCTCCTGTTCTGCACCGGCCTTTCCCTGGCGAATGCCGTGGCCGGGCCCCTCCGGGCGGCGGTGTTTGATTGTGATGTCACCCCCGCTCCCGGCAGCCTGCTGGTCTATGACCCCATGATCCGCGCCGGCGAGCTGGGCCTGCGCTGCCGCGGCGTGATCCTGATAGGCAAGGAAGCTCCCATCGTGCTGTGTGCGGTGGATTGGATCGGCATCGCCAACGAAGGCTTCACCGAATTCCGCGAGGCCATCGCGAAAGCCGCCGGCACCGAGCCCCTGCGCGTCGCACTGCATTCCCTGCATCAGCACGATTCCCCGATCTGCGATTACACCACCGAACGCATCCTGCGGGAAACCGGCGCCGATCCCGGTCCCTTCCGGGCGGAGATCACGCGCCCGCTGATCCAAAGAGTGGCTGACAACATCCGTGCTGCCCTGCCCGGAGCCGTCGAAGTGACCCACCTCGGCTGGGGGGAAGCGGCGGTCCAGGAAGTCGCGAGCAACCGCCGGGTTTTTGATGCCGCAGGCAAATTCCTTGGCCAGCGTTTCACCGCCTGCAAGGACCCCGTGCTGCGCGCCGCCCCGGAAGGTCTGATCGATCCCCTGGTCAGGGTCCTCAGTCTCTGGAAAGACGACCAACCGGTGGCCGTACTCAGTTATTTTGCCACCCACCCGCAAAGTTATTACCGCACCGGAGTAGCCAATCCTGACTTTCCCGGAATCGCCCGGTTTCTCCGCGAACAGTCGGTGCCCGCAGGCCTGCACGTCCATTTTTGCGGAGCCGGAGGCAATATCGGGGCTGGAAAATACAACGATGGCGCCCCGGAAAACCGCACCGTGCTCGCCCAACGCCTCGCTGATGGCATGACCCGCGCCTTTGCCTCCACCAAAAAGGAACCGGTCACCGCGGACGACGCCGGATGGGACATGGTGCCGGTGGAACTCCCCGCCAACCCGGCCTTGGACGAAGAGGCCCTGGAAATGGCCCTGCTGGCCGGAAAAGGACGGCCGGACGGCATCCTCGGCACGGCGATGCAACTGGCTTGGCTGCGCAGTTCCCACAAGATCGAAGTCAGCTGCCTCCGCCTCGGTTCGACCCGTGTGCTGCATCTGCCAGGCGAACTGTTTGTCGAATATCAACTCGCCGCCGCCGCCCGCCGTCCAGACCTGCACGTGGCCATGGCAGCCTACGGCGAATATGGCCCAGGCTACATCGGCACCGCCAAATCCTATGGCGAGGAAGGTTATGAAGTGAAACCCACCTCCTCCTTTGTCGCTCCGGAATCGGAAGCCATCCTGACGTCCGCCATCCATCAACTCCTCGGCGCTCCTCCGCGCTGAATCGCGCGATTTCTTAATTGAATCGACACGATCCTCCACTTCCCAAACCAATCCCCTTTTTTCTATCCTCCGCTTTTATGTCGCGCTCCCTCCTCCTGCTCCTGTCGATGCTCCTGCCGGTTGCCGCCCAGGAATACAATGGTCTCAGCCCGCAGGAAGCGGTGAAAAAGATGACGGTGCCGCCGGGATTCAAGGTCGACCTCATCGCGGCCGAACCGGACATCGTGCAGCCCGTGGCCTTCACCTTTGATGCCAAGGGCCGCATCTGGGTGGTGGAAGGCAACACCTATCCCCAGCGTGCCGGCAATCCCCCGCCTGACCGCGCCGCTGGCAGCGGCGACCTGACCAAGCCGGACGCCGCCCAGGAAAAAGACATCTTTGGCGGCAAGGACCGCGTGCTGATCTTCGAGGACAAGGATGGCAACGGGAGTTTTGAAACGCGGAAGGTTTTTATCGAAAACCTGAATCTTGTCAGCGGCCTCGAGCTGGGCTTCGGCGGAGTTTACATCGGCGCCGCGCCCTATCTGCTTTTTGTACCGGATGCGGATGGCGATGACAAACCGGACGCCACCCCCACCATCCTGCTGGATGGCTTTGGCTGGCAGGACACCCACGAGACGCTGAACAGCTTCATCTGGGGACCCGACGGCTGGCTCTACGGCTGCCACGGCGTCTTCACCCATAGCAATGTCGGCGCACCCGGCACCCCGGCCAAAGACCGCATCCCGCTCAATTGCGCCTACTGGCGTTTCCACCCGGTCCGGAAAACCTTCGAAATCTTCGCCCACGGCACCTCGAACTCCTGGGGGTTCGACTACAACGAAAACGGCGACTGGTTCAGCGAGGCCTGCGTCATTCCCCACTTCTGGCACATCATCCAGGGCGGGTATTACCTGCGCCAGAGCAATCCCCTCGGGCACTTCAATCCCTACGTTTACAACAACCTCGAAACCATCGCCGACCACAAACACTACGCCGGTGACAATCCCCACGCCGGAAACGGCAAGTCGGAAGACCTCGGCGGCGGCCATGCCCACTGCGGCCTCGCCATCTACAACGGCGACAACTTCCCGCCCGAATACCGCGGCCGCCCGCTCTTTTTCAACATCCACGGCCGCGGCATCAATCAGGAAAACCTCGTGCCCGAAGGCTCCGGTTATGTCGCCAAACACCTTCCCGATTTCCTCAAGGCCAACGACCCCTGGTTCACCGGAGTCGCCCTCAAAGTCGGCCCGGACGGTGCCGTTTATTTCATCGATTGGTATGACCCGCAAAAATGCCACAAAACCGACCCGCTGGTCTGGGACCGCGGCAACGGGCGCATCTACCGGGTGAAGTATGAATCGACGTGGAAGCCGTGGAAGGGGGATGTGGCGAAGATGCCTGAACCGGAACTTTGGAAGCTACATGGCAGCCTCAATCGCTTCTTTGCAAGGCAGGCCCAAAAGTGCTTGCTGATGCGCAAAGCATCAGGCGCTTTGGAAACGCCGCGTCTTACGGAAGAAATAGGAATGAGCGTCTTCGATTTCGCCAAATCACAAGGAGCTTCCGTAGAGGATTCCACTGCCTTGTGTATTCAGACGGCTCGCAATGTGGGATTGGTCGAAGACGAATTACTTTCCAACTACATTCGGAGCGGGGACCGTTGGGATCGCAAAAGAGCCGCTACGTGGATGGGCATGTTGGCGAATGGGGCTGGACTGGTGAATGCAAAAAACTCAGCACTGAATAGCGAAGCTTCGCGGCGTTCCCCTCGTGATCGTCTCGCCCTCGCCTCCGCCCTCCAGCGTCTTCCCCTCACCGACCGCTGGGACATCGCCGAAGCCCTGATCCAGCACGGCGAAGACGCCAAGGACCACAACCTTCCGCAGATGTATTGGTATGCCATCGAACCGCTGGTGGCGGCCGATCCGGCGCGTGCACTGGTTTTGGCGGAGAAATCGCAGATTCCTCTGGTCGCGCAAAACATCGCGCGCCGCGCTTCCGTGCTGGATGGCGGGGTGGGGCATCTGGTGAAGGCACTGGGCAAGGAGAAGACCGGCGCCGGCACGGTGTATCTGCTCAAGGCCGCGCTGGAAGGCTGGCGCGGCCGGGACGGTTCGCCCACTCCGGACGGCTGGGACGGCGCTTATTCAAACATCGATGAAGTCTTGAAATCCCGCCCGGATGCCAAGGAGCGCTCCGCCGAAATCCTCGACCTGCACGAAGCCCTCGCGGTGGCCTTTGGCGACCGCCGGGCCTTCCCCCGGCTGCGCGAACTGGCCCAGGATAACAAAGCCCCCGTCGAACGCCGCCAACGCGCGCTGCAAACCCTGCTCCAGGGCAAGGACGCTGACGCCGCCGCGCTCCTGACCGCCCTGTTGGCCGACCCGGCGATGCGCCTCACCGCGATCCGGTCGCTCCCCGGCATCACCGGCGCCCCGGACACCCAGACAAAACCCGCCACCGCAGTGCTGGCCCAGTATGCCAGCCTTTCCCCCTCGGAAAAACAAGCCGCCGTCGCCACCCTCTCCGCCCGCGCCGACTGGGCCGGGGTGCTGCTGGATGCCATTGCCGCCAAGCAGGTCCCCCGTGCGGAACTTACCTCCTTTGCGGCGCGGCAGATCGCGAATTTCGGAGACCCGGCCCTCACCGGAAAGCTGACCAAAACCTGGGGCTCCATCGCCGCTCCCGCAGGCGACAGCGCGGCCGAGTTTGCCAAATTCAAAACCGTCCTGACGCCCGCCTTCCTGCGCACCGCCAACCTGCCGAATGGCCGCAGCCTCTACAATGTGACCTGCGGCACCTGCCACACTTTGTTTGGTCAGGGCCAGCAGCTCGGTCCCGACCTCACCGGCTCCAACCGCGCGGATCTGGACTATGTCCTGGAAAACATCGTCAATCCCAACGGCCTGATCGGCAAGGACTACGAACTCCACCTGATCACCCTCAAGGACGGCCGCAGCGTCGCCGGCATGGTGCGCCAGGAAACCGAAAGCGCCCTCACCGTGCAGAGCCTGACCGGCAGCGACACCGTCGCCAAAAAGGACATCACCAAACACGAGACGCCCGGTTTTTCCATGATGCCGCCCGGCCAGCTCACCGCCTTCACCCCCGAGCAGCAGCGCGACCTCGTCGCCTACCTCGCCTCGCCCTTCCAGGTCCCCCTGCCCGGCGAACCCGGCGCGGAGAAGTTTGTGGTGGCCAACCGCATCCCCGGCGCCCTGGAAGGCGAAGGCCTGCTGGCCACCTCCACCGGCGGAGGAACCGCCAGCGCCCAACCAATGGAAAACTTCGTACGCGGCAACTGGAACTGGAGCGGCGGCGCCCAGCTCTGGTGGACCGGCGGCAAACCCGGCGACCGCCTCGACCTCACCCTGCCCGTCCCCGCGCCCGGC
>JAYUWQ010000172.1:0-5263 GCA_043753485.1 bacterium | reverse complement strand
CTTTCCAAACCGTCAGTCTCCAATCCAACGGGGTCGAGGTCCGATCCCACAAATCCGTCAGTTCCTCCAAGAGTGGCAGCGAAACCCGGTATGAGGTGAATAAATGGGACGAATCACTGTCAGGGCTGGGAGTCGAAATTTTCCACGGTTCCACCCAACGGCTGAAATGGAAATCCGGCACCGACCCCGGGCCCGTTCCCTGATCGCGTCAGGTGGGGGATGCCGGGTTTTGATGCTCCCCTCCTGATGCCCCCAGTGGCCCAGGCTTCCAGCCTGAGCGGCCACTAGCCAGGGCGACGAAGGTGAAAAAGGGGGCCATGGTCTGAGGGAAAACATCCTCCGCTTCGGGCCGGACCCCGGTGCTCCCGCGCCATGGAAACTGCGGAAGAGGACAGTAAATGAAGGCACCACCATCGTGATCGACAGCTATGCCAGTTGGGTCGTCAGCCTGCCGGCGTCCGTGCTGGAGGGGCCCAGCGGCAACTTGGACGAAGTCGGCATTTTCAACGGCCTCAGGACGATAGCAGCAAATTACCTGGATTTTGCTTTAAGGGGGTTTTGTGCGGTAGGTGGGACCGCTTGCGCTTGCGCTCAAGTTACGCTGGCGCGATCACTTCGCCTTTGGCGGATGCGATTTGACCCGGAGCACCTTCACTTCGCCGGCGAGGGCGAATTCATCCTCTTGGAAGAAGTCGTCGGCAGCAGCCAGTTCCAGATCGAATGAGCGCCCTTCGGCCTTGCCGAGGAAGCGGACTGCGAGATTCAGGGTCACCGTCTTTCCGTCCGGTCCGCTTCCGACGACACTGCTCTGTGAGAGATCCAGGTCCGCAAGGTCCGTCCCGAGAATCATGTCGCTCCCGGGCAGGTCGCCCGGCGTGCAGACGACGGCCTCCGACTGTCTGGCGCTGGCATCGTCCTCGTGCTTGACGCCGGTTTTCCGCTTCGCGCAGAGGCTTAGCAGGTCTGTGGACTCCTCCCAGCGAACCCAGAGCGCGGTCTTGTTGTGGTCGCGGATTCGCAGATCAATCGTCTTCAGGTCCCGCCACACCTTGTCGTCGGGAACAGTCCAGAGGATAGAGAAAAGGACCGTCTCGCCGGGCTCCGGTCTCGCGTTATCCGGGCTGAGGTCGAAGCCGCCAGTGAAGATTTGCAGCGTGGTATCGCGGATCGTGCAGACGCCTGCGGGGTCGGCGACGGTGCAGTTCGTCGGATTTGAGAGGTCCATGAAGAAGGTCTGGCTGGGCTCGGACACGGCGTCGCCCAGAATGCTGACGGTGATCGTGGCCGAGAGGGTGTTTGCGGGGATGGAGAGCACGCCGGATTTGCCGATGTAGTCCGCGAGGAGGATCGCCCCCGTCCGGGCGACAGCAGTGCCATTGCGGGTGGCGAATGCGACGGAAACCGGCTGCGTGCTGGGATGCGACAGGCTGACGGTGAAGGATGTCGTCTTTGTAGAGCCGCGGCTCACCGGCTCGCTGGTGGAGATGTCGTTGATTCGGACACTCGGCGGTCCGTCGTCGTTGAGGATCGTCCCCAGCCCGATGTCCGTTCCTTCAAAAACCTGTGCGCCGACGACATTGGTGAGGATGGCCGTGATACGCTCGGTCGGTTCAATCGTGGAGTCGCCGAAGATGGTGACGCGGATCTGGCCGGTGGTGCCGTTCGGCGGGATGGAAAATGTTCCATTGGTGATCGGGACAAAATCGACGCCGGCTGTCGCTGGAATGAAGAAATTACCGCCAGCCGGACTGACATTGACAGTCGCCGTCACGCCAGTCGGGGCGGGAGCGTCCAGAATGACGTTGAAGACCATTTCGCTCGTGCCGGAATTGCCTTCAAAGACGGTGACGTCCGCAAAGTCGAGGAACGGGGGAACCTGGGCAAGCGCGGTCCCCGGCAATGCGATTCCAAGGACGACCGACGCCATGGCAAGCCAGCGCAGGCCGCCGCGCACCAGCCTTTCGAGGGGCGTCCGACGGTCGGGGCGCGCATGCAGTCCGTGATGAGCGGTGACAGGTTTCTTTTCCGGGAAGGAGAGGGCAATAGAGTTCATAGATTCAATTACACGCAGGATTCTTTGGAAATGGGCGAATTTGGACGACATCCGAGCATACCTTCCCCGACCGCCTTGCCAAGATATTTTTTGGCAGTGGGGTTTGGGGTAATTTCGGCAGTTGCGTGTAGCCGGTGGCCGCATCGTCAGGTGTATTCCAGGACGAGAGTGCGGCCGTCTCCGAGATCGATTTCCGGGGCTTTCCAAACCTGTGCCAGTGGTTTGATCCCAGAGTTCGGGCGTGTCGGTTGGGGATTCGTCATCATCGGCTGGAATCCAGGCGCGGATGGCCTGCCACGGAGCTGGCAAACGCAGTTTACCAGATATTTGCGCCTGCCCACCTCAGATTGCGAATTTTTCCTCCGCCTCCTCGGTCTCTGGGAACCGGAGCGCAGCGGAGATAGACTGCCGACAGGTTTCTGGTAATTTGCTGTTCTGGAAATTGCTATTTCGCGGGTGGCGTCATTGGCGGGACGGGGACCGGGGAGAGAGGGGGTCTGTCTCCCGGGCAGCGTGACCGCTCTCCATTCCGCGCGCCGGATTCCGAATTTCCTCGCTCAAGGCGGCCTCTCCGTTCACAATTCGGACTCATGATCCGGCTCCTCACAGCGATCACCTGCCTCACCTGGCTGAGTCCGCCTCCGCTCCGCGCGGACGATCCCCCGCCTGTCCCTCTCCAGGGAACGGCACTCCTGAAAACGGATATCCTCGGCGTGTTCGCCCACCCGGACGACGAGACCGGCGCCGCGGCGACCCTGGCCCGCTACGCCCTCGGCGAAGGCAGAGTCGTGGCCCAGGTCTATAACACCCGGGGCGAAGGGGGCGGAAACACGGTGGGCACTCAGTGGGGGCCTTCGCTGGGCATCCTGCGGGAAGCGGAGTTGCGCGACTGCCTCGCGAAGCTCGGCGTGCGGTATTGTTATTTCCTCGACAATGTCGACTGGGCCTACACCGAGAGTCTCTCCGCCACCCTCCGCAAATGGGGGAAAGAGGAGACGCTTGAGCGCCTCGTGCGCCACATCCGCGCCCTCCGTCCTGACGTCATCCTCACCATGAATCCGGCGCCGGTGCCCGGCCAGCACGGACACCACCAGGCCGCCGCCATCCTTGCCACGGAAGCCTTCGACGCCGCGGCGGATCCCCTCCGTTTTCCGGATCAGCTCACCCGGGAAGGACTCACGGCCTGGCAGGTCCGGAAGCTCTACTTCAGTGGCGCCAATGGCGGACAAACCGCCACCATCAATCTCTCGGCTCCCCTGCCAGACGGCAGAAATCCCCACCAGGCGGCGCGCGAAGGCATGGTCAATCACCGGTCGCAGGGGTTTGGGAATTTCGGCGGCTTTGTGCCCGGCGCCAATCCCCCGCGCCCCCAGCGCTTCACTCTCGTGAAAAGTGTTATTCCTGTCAGCGGACCGGAAACGGATCTGCGGCAGGGCTTACCGGCGGACGAATCCTCCCTGAAGCGCGTTCCGCTCGGTAGCCCTTCCGCCGCCCCGTCTCCGGTGGAACTGCGTTTCGTCCCGCGCCCCGCCATCCTGCACTATCAACAGTGGCTTCGGGATCAGCACATCGACCATCTCGCCGACACCTTTGCCGCCGACCTTGCCCTGGTCAGCGGCAAACGCAACCTCGTCAGCGTGGAGCTTATCAATCACGGGACCACCCCGGCCAGCGGCACCATCCGCATGGAAGCGCCGGACGCTTGGCAGTGGGAAAGCCCTGCCCAAAGCGTCTCCCTCGGCCCGGGAGCCTCCAGGACAATCGGTTTCGTCAGCGTTCCGCCTGCCGGGGTAAAGGCAGATGCCCAGCTCACCGCCACCTTGGATCCTGTGGGCGCGAAATTCCCCTCCATTCAAGCCACCGCCGTGGCCCATCCGGTCCCGCACGGCATCATCCCTCTGCTGAAAACGCCTCCCCCCCTCGACGGATCCGGCCAAGGCTGGCAAGACATTCCGGCCACCGCCATCCCTCCCACCAGTCTCGTCCAGGGTCATGTCACGGGCGACGCCGACAGCAGCGGCCGTTTCCGTCTCGCCCACGACGGCCTGACGGTTTTCGTCGATGTGGAAGTGCGGGACGACCACGTCGTCAGCAATATCGCGCCCACCGACATCCGCGCTCACTGGCGCAGCGACTCCGTGGAATTGTGCTTCGATCCCTCCGGTGGTGCCGAGGACACCATGGGCTGCTACAAGCTGGGCATCTTTCCTTTCGATCTCACCGGCAAAGTCCGCGCCGCCCGCGACGCCGATGCCCGTCAGGGTCCGATCGGGGAGACCGCCCCCGGCACCCGCATTTTCTCCACCCGCACCCCGGACGGCTACCGCATTCAAGCCGCCATTCCCCTCAGCGAAATCGGCATCACTGCCGCCACCTCCCGCCGCATCGGCTTCAACCTC
This sequence comes from bacterium, assembly GCA_043753485.1. Lineage (GTDB taxonomy): Bacteria > Verrucomicrobiota > Verrucomicrobiia > Verrucomicrobiales > V1-33 > CAIZWU01. Next base: position 811 of record JAYUWQ010000172.1, on the reverse strand, counting down.
CTGATCTACGACGGCGACAACCCCGACGCCCGCCCCGGAGAAAACATCAACAAATCCCGCCTTGCCTGGTCCCCCCGCCCCGGGGTCAACGGCCGCCCCGAAGACTGGGGACGCCTGGATCTGGAATGAATTTAGCGCTGTGAAAATCGCTGACGTCCGTCTTCACTTCACGACCCGGCAGGAGTGAGCAGGCAAATTACCTGGTAACTTGCTTCCTCAATAATCAGTCCGATCCGTGCCGCAGCCGCTTGCGGAATTTCCCGAGGGGCTTGACTGGTGGATGCACACCGTGATGCTGACAGGTGGCCGGCAGCACCGATGATGCTCCGGATTCCTGATAACGAGTCTCTCTTTCCCGCGTTCACCTCCCGTTTGCCGGCCCCCGCGCCCCGTCACCGCTATCCCCGAAAGTTCATTTCCATGCAGAAGCAATTCCCGCTAACCCTGTTGACCGCATTGATTTTGGCAGCCGGCCGGCCCGCTTCCACCGCTCTTGAGCTGACAAACACCGAGGGCAAAACGGTGGAGGGTGAATTGGTGACCTGCACTGACGCCATTGCCTCTTTCAGTCTCAAGCCTGACAAGCGTATCGTAAAGATCCCGCTGAACACGTTGAACCCTGACAGCCGGTCCGCCGTGGAAAACTGGCGGGTCGGCGAGGCGGTTTCCAAACTGAAACTTCATGGTGTGAAAAACCGCCTCGCCTCCGACCGGCAGGCCAAGGCCTCCACCTCGCCGGGGGGGATTTTCAATTCGGCGACTTCCTCCAACTCCACGGACCGGGTGCAAACCTGGCAATGGACCATCAAAA
>JAYUWQ010000171.1:0-2144 GCA_043753485.1 bacterium | reverse complement strand
GCAGCGGTGCCGAGAAAGATGAGCAGGGCGAGGAGACGGAGGACAATTCTCATAAGCTCGGGTATTCTGGCACAAAAACGGGCACGGCAGAAGATCCGCCGTGCCCGTCCTGCAAATGGCTATTTGGGGCTGGAGCCGGCAATCGCGAGGTTGATCACGATGTCGTCGGCGACTTTGTCGGAGGGCGCTTTGGGATTGATGCCATAGTCGGCACGCTTGATGGTGAATTCGGTGCGGATGACCATGAGGTCGCCCTGCATCTTGCCGCCGGTGCGCGCGCCGAGCTTGTCCTTGAGCAGGGTCACCGTGGCCGGGACGGTGATGTCCTTTTCCACGCCCTTGAGGCTGAATTTGCCCTTCACCTTGGCAGTGGCTTTCTCGCCCTCCATTTTGAAATCCGAAAGGCCGCTCACCGTGAAGCTGATGGTGGGATTTTTGGCCACGTCCAGCCATTCGGCGCCCAGCATGTGTTCCTTCATCATGGCATTTTCCACGCTCAGGGTTTTGGCGTCGATCACGATGCTGCCCTTGGTGGCTTCCGGCTTTGCGGGATCAATGGTCAGGGTTCCGCTGACTCCATTGGCACTGCCACTGATGGTTTCCAAGGGGGCGTCGAGCGTGAATCGGGCCGTGTTGACGCCTTTGGGGTCTTTGAAATCGAAGGTTTGCTCCCCCGCAGTGGCAGCGAAAGGGAGAAGAAGGCAGGTGAGGAGGAGGGTGGTTTTCATAATGGATTAAGTGGGGAGAGGTCAGGAGCCTGCACGGCTGTGTGCGTTTGGGAGGAGATTTGGAAAAAAGGTCTCAGGCGGCCAAATGGTGATTGATCCACTGGCGCAGTTCGGCCGCGCTTCTCATCCCGGTGATCATCTCGCGGGGGGTGCCCGCCTTGTAGAATACCAAGGCCGGGATGCCCCGGATGCCAAAAGAACTGGCCAAGGCCGGCTCTTCGTCCACATTCACTTTGACGACGTGAAGACGCCCCTCATACTCCTTGGCCAGTTCGCTGAGGAGAGGGGACAACTGACGGCAAGGCCCGCACCAAGGAGCCCAAAAATCGACGAGCACCGGCAAAATGGAAGCTACCACCACGGTGGGAAATTCGTCCGTGGTGACATCGGTGACAAGGGAGGTGGGGAGACTCATGGGGAATAGGCTTGGGATCCTCTGAGACAAGCGCACGGGTTCAGCGTTCGCCGATTTTAAACTTGCCTCATTTTCGTCACTTTCTGCCAGTCGTGGCGTGCCAACATATGGGTTGGACTGGGCGGGCATTCCAATAGATTTTCCAAAAAATCCCTCCAAAGCATGGCTGCATTCGGCGTTTTGTTTAAAAATCAGCAAAAATTCTAAAAATGATAATTGCAATATTATCAGAGTAAGCCATAATTAATTAGCATTACCAAAGTAAATCCAGTGTCCCTTCTCTCTTTCTCCCGGAATTATTTTTTGGAAAAAGCGCGCATCACCACTCTTTGCCCAACCAAAGCCATGATCTTCAGTGCCGACCAAATGTTGTTCTCGATCCGCCGGGTCAGCGAAGTCCTGCTTCCCGCCAAGAGGGGCGAAGTCTGCTTTTCAGGAACGATCCGGCACCAGGACCGTGGCCAGGAAGTCTTTCTAGGCTTGGTGGAAACCACCGCCATGGGCCAGAACGAAAGAAGCCCCGGGGTCGGCATTAAAATCGATCTTCAGACCGGCCTGATCATGGACTTGCTGAACGATCAAGGAGTCCTCGGTTACCTGCCGTGGCGCACCTTGGCCCCACAACAGGACATCCCCTTCCGTCTCGAGATGGAGCTGATTGGACGCGTCTGCGTTCCGCGGCTCGTGATCGGCGGCGAAATCATTCTGCATCCTTCCCTGTATCTGATCACCCGGGGCAGTTTGAGCGCACTCACCGGCACGAGTCTGCACCCCCAAGGCGAGGCCAAATTCTTTAATCTCGAGGTCACCAGCACCATGGAAGAGCCTGAAATCTGCGTGGCGATGTGACTTCTTCTGGGGAATTCTCATCACCTATTGCCAGGAAGGGTAAATTCGAAATCGGGGGTGTAAGGTTTGTTCTGTAAAAAGCTTTAGCCTTGCCCTGCGCGCCCCTTTGGGGGGCTGCGGAGCGAGGCGAGCGTAGCGATGCCGAACGCAGC
>JAYUWQ010000170.1:0-2144 GCA_043753485.1 bacterium | reverse complement strand
GACGGCACCAGCAATGTGGAGGCCAAAATCACGGCGCTGAGTACAATGAATATCAACGGCGTCATTACCGCCGCCGGAGTGACCAAGAGCGGAAACGGGGCTGTTGTGGTCAACGTCCCGCAAACGGCTTACGCCTCCGGTTGGACCGTCAATTCGGGTGACCTCCAGTTCAATGACCTCGAAGCCGCCGGTCAGTCCGTCCCTGGCAATGCGATTACCCTGAATGCAACTCAGGCCACTGGTGGTATCAACGGATCCACTTTGAACGGAACCCGCGTTATTTTTAATCGCGACATGGGAACCTCGGAGGTCTTTGCCTTTACCGGTGGTCCGATCACGGTCGTCAATGACGGTGCCATCCGGATCGCAGGCGGGGATAACCGGAATCTGATGGTTCCCGGGATTACCACCGTCAGCAGTGGAGCCGGCAGCACCGCCGCCCTCACGCTGGATGTGCCCAATAACCGCTTCCGCGGCATGACCTCCAGTCTTACCCTGGCGAGCGACACTACGTTGAGGGTTTTTGATAGCGGTGCCACCACAGACACCGGCCGCATCACCGCTGCTGTCGTCAATTCGCTGGTCGGCACCAACAAAAACCTCCTGAAGCTCGGCAACCGCACCTTGGAACTCGGGAGCGACAACTCTGCCACCTTCACCGGTGGTTCGATCGTGAACAGCCAGGGCACGCTCCGGGTGCTGCATGATGGGGCTCTCGGCAGCGCCACCACCGCCGTGACGATCGAACGCAATGCGACCCTGGAAATCGGCAAAGCCAACTTTGTCCCCACTGCCGCTGTCACGCAGCTGGCCGGCTCGATCGAGCGGTGGAACCAGGAGGATGCCCGCGGCACCACCTACAACCTGCCCGCAGGAGTCAATCTCCAGTTGAACACCAATCTCCAGTCTGCCCGCACCATCGGGTTGAATGGCGGCACCATTGAGGGTTTCATCTATGCTGATCATGTGGCGCAGACTGCGCTCCGGACCGTCGGTTCGGCTGTAACCCTCAACCTGTTGAGTGATTCCTACGTGGGGCAGGGGAATGCCATTGGTGGACAAAATTACGATGCAGGTCGTTTGCCCACTGTCGGCCAGCCTTTCGGAGACACCTACACGGGTTCTCCTCTGATGATCAACGGGGCTATTACGGGAGCCTTCAATCTGACCAAGACCGGGTTGGATACGGTCACCATCGCCGGCACTTCCAACACTTACCGCAATACCGTGGTGGATATGGGCACGCTCCGCATCGGGGCCGACAATGCCCTGCCGGTGGCTGGCGTCCTGACTCCCCGCCTGGGGGGCATTGTTGACCTGTATGGAAGCACCCAATCCGTGGCCGGACTCGGTTATGCCACCGCCGGCCCCAACCCCGGAGGCGTCTCCCTTGGCTCCGCCGGCCGGGTGACCAACAGTGGCACGGTGGATAAAGTGCTGAACGTGAACAGTAGTGCGGATTACACCTATAACGGTACCATCGAACTCAATGTCGCGCTGACCAAATCCGGCGTGGGCAAGCAGGTGCTGGGAGGCACCAATACTTATCGCGGGCCAACCACTGTCAGCGCCGGCACCCTTCTCATCAATGGAGACAACTCCGGAGCCAACGGCGCCATCAATGTCGCGTCGGGGGCGACCCTTGGCGGTTCCGGCATCCTCGGCGGCGCGCTCACGGTGGCCGACGGCGGTATCTTCGCCCCGGGCAACGGTCCTGGCACCCTGACCACCACGACCTCCGCCTCCTTTGGGAACGCCAGCGTGCTCAGTTACGAATTCCTCGGCACCGATACGAGCGTTGGAGGGGTCAACAATGACCTGTTCACCGGGGTGATCAATCTCACCCTCGACGGGGTCCTGAACGTCAACGAAACGGTGGCCGGGTCCTTCCTCAGCGCCAGTCTCGGGGATACCTGGCGCCTGATCAACTATAGCGGCACCTTCACCAACAACACGCTGAATCTGGGGAGCACTCCTCTTCTTTCCGGGGGTAATGCCTTTGCCGTGGATACCAGTGTCTCCGGTCAGGTGAACCTCGTGGTGGTGCCTGAGACTTCTTCGGTTGGCCTGCTGGGTCTGACCGCACTGCTCACCCTGCGCCGCCGCCGCCGCGCCGCCTGAGGCTATAAGCCGGGGTGCGCTTT
>JAYUWQ010000169.1:0-5275 GCA_043753485.1 bacterium | reverse complement strand
CCGGCCTGGTCTGATCGTCTGTCCCACCAGCGTGCTGCACAACTGGAAGGACGAAGCGCTCAAATTCACTCCCACCCTCGGCGTCCATGTTCATTACGGCAGCGTCCGGGCGGCCTCCCTGGAGCGTTGCGGATCCCCGGATCTCATCATCACGTCCTATCCCTTGTTGGTCCGGGATATTGAAACGCTGGCGCTCATGGAATTCCACCTCGTGGTGCTGGACGAAGCCCAGTTCATCAAGAATCCCCGCACCCAGGCGGCTGTCTGCGCGGGCCGCCTGTCCTCCCGCCTGAGGCTTTGCCTGACCGGCACCCCGATGGAAAACCATCTCGGTGAACTGTGGTCGATTCTGCATTTTCTGATGCCGGGTTATCTGGGCGGCTGGGATGAGTTCACCCGTCTGTTCCGCACCCCGATTGAAAAACAGCAGGATGGCCGCCGCCGCGAACAATTGGCAAGGCGGATTGCCCCAGTCTTCCTGCGCCGCACCAAGCAGGCGGTGCTCTCTGATTTGCCACCCCGCATCGACCTCATCCACCGGATCGCCCTGCCGCCGGAACAGGCGGACCTTTATGAAAGCGTGAGGGCGGCGATGGATGCCCGCGTGCACGAGGAGATCGATAAGCGGGGGGTGGAGCGCAGTCACATTGCGATTCTCGATGCCCTGCTCAAACTGCGCCAGGTGTGCTGTCATCCCGGTCTGCTCAAGCTGGAAACGGCCCGCCGGGTCACGGCCAGTGCCAAGCTCGAATTCTTTCTCGAGCTGGTCCCACAACTGATTGAGGAAGGCCGGCGTATTCTGGTCTTCAGCCAGTTTGTGGGGATGCTGACAATTATTTCCAAACGGCTCGAAAAACTGAATCTGCCCCACTTGATGCTGACCGGCGGGAGCAAGGATCGTCCGGCCCTGGTGGCGCGTTTCCAATCCGGTGAAATTCCGATTTTTCTGATCAGCCTCAAAGCCGGCGGCACCGGGCTCAACCTGACCGCCGCGGACACGGTGATCCACTACGATCCATGGTGGAATCCGGCGGTGGAAGCGCAGGCCACCGACCGCGCCCACCGCTTCGGCCAGCAGCACACGGTGTTTGTGCACAAGCTGATCTGTGAGGGCACCATTGAGGAGAAGATCCTCGCCTTGCAGCAGCGCAAAGCCGCTCTGGTGGCGGATCTATTGTCAGGGGATGGCAGTGCGCCGAAGTTCAGTGCGGAGGACCTGGATGATCTGCTGGCCCCTCTGGTCTGATATCATGGCCGGAGCCGCGCCGTGTCAAAGCTCACATCAGGATGGATGAGGGCGATAAATTGCGTGTGAGAATTGGAACAAGACTCTTTCCCTGCCGGCACGTCGGGGCAGGCCATCGGGTGATGGAGGGGAAGACAAGGCATTTAGAAGGAGTAAGTCAGAAGGGCCGGGGCAGGTTGCGGCGGGATCCCGCTGGCAATTCTGCGGAAACCCGAGGGGAAGCCGGGTTCGACGAAGCAGATGTCCTGAGCCCGGGCCCGGGTGAAAATGAATTTGGCCTGCATGGCCTCCGCGGGACTTTCGGTATGGACCGAGATCAGAAGATTGCCCAACCGGATCCGGTCTTCAAAATGCCTCGCCTTGGTTTCCGGAACTCCCAGTCCGGTCAATCCGCCGGCAATCCGGCCTTCAGTGGCTCCCGCGGCGGCGGCACTGAGGGAATTCACGATGGGCCCGGCCGCAATGAAGGACCCGGCTCCGGGCACTGCCAAAGCCCCGATCCCCATGATCCAACCAAGGGTGCCGCCAATCACGGCCCCTGCACCAGCCCGGGCACCACCAGTGGCCACGTTGTTCAAGTCATCCTCAAAGTGGTGACTTTTCTTCCAGTTCTTTTCAACGTCGGCATACAATATTGAGACATCCCGGTTGGAGATGGCATGGAACTTCAATTGATCCACGATCAACTCCGCGAGATTGCGGCAGTGCGCGATGCAAAAGACAGATTGTTTGGACATAATGGTTGGTTGGTTGAGGTGAGGAGCGGTTCGCCGGTTCGAAGCAGGGTTTTGATGCGCAGGTCCCCGCAAGGGAGGCGATAGGCTTCTCATCTTTTTCAAAATGGCGTGGGCCAGACTTAATACCATGGGGTGAAAACCTACCTTCGAGTTTTCCCGCAGAGTTCTTATCCGATTCCTCACGCAGTTGGCCGCATGGACCAAACCGGCTCCGAATCCTCGTGAATGACTCCATCCAATGAGGCTCTGAGCTTGTAGAGGGCCCTCCTGATGCGGGCTTTTACGCTTCCGAGGGGTTGGGAGAGTTTTCCGGCAATTTCCGACTGGCTGAGGCCGCCAAAATAAGCGAGATGAAGCACGTGGATTTCCTCAGGCCGGAGCGCGGCCATGGCTCCGTGGAGGAGATCCAACTCATCCGAATAGTGGGTATGTGTTTGCTCAGGATGGTTTGAATTTTCAGGACCACCCATCTCGATGTAAAGTTTTTCGCCCAGGGAACGGCTGCTTTTGATCTGACGGAGACGGTCGAGAGATTGATTCCGCGTCATCGCTGCCAACCAAGCCGCTGGCTTTCCTTTCTCGGGACTGTAGAGGGAGGCTTTTTTGAGCAACTTCAGAAAAACTTGTTGGAGCACATCCCTCGCTTCCTCGCGGTCCGCCAGGATTTTCAAGGCTATTGAAAAAACCAAGGTCGAGTGCCGGTCATAAAGTTCGGTGAACGCCAAGGGGTCCCCATCTGCAGTGAGCTCCACCAGTCTGGAATCTTCGATATTTCTCGGATGCGTATTCATGGGACAAAGCAGAGAAAAGGCTGATCCGCAGGAAATACTCTGGACCAGAAGTGCCATGACAACAGCGCCGGGGGGTGATGCGCTGCTGCCATGGCCGGGTCAGGGGACCCATCCGACAAAGAGGTTCCGGGAAAAAGGCGGAAAAGAGCACTCCGGTGGCTCCTGCGGAAAGATTATTCAGCCCTCAGTTCCTTGGCTTTTTCGCCGTGAGTCACCAGAACGGGAAGGATCGTATCGACGAACATCTTCAGATCGGGGTCCTGGCCGTCCATGGAAATTTTCTTGAAGGAATTGATGTCCTTTTCGTGGCACTTGACGATTTCACTGATCAGCAGCTTGTCAAAAGCCATCCCTTCCGAAGCTTCCAGCTTTTGACAGGTTTCCTTGAGCTTGGGGTCCAATGTACCGGAGAGCGTCACGCCCTTTTTGGTGGCCAGCATTTTGAGATCCTCGTTGGCCTTGCCGTGGTCCTTGGACAGCATCATGGCAAAGGCCTTGATGTCCTTGTTCTGGGATTTTTTATCCGCGAGGTCTGCCATCTTGACCACCGCCATGCCGGAGGCAGCGGTTTCCTGGACGAATTTGGTCTCCATGGCGTTAAGGGTGCTTTTTTCATCTTTCGCCATCACGGAGGGGACAAAGATCAGGACGGCAAAGCAGGCCGTAATAATCATGAGGGAACAGAGAATGAATTGTTTGGTTTTCATGCTGGAAGTTTTTTGTTGGTTGGATTGCGTGATCCACTGAAGTGGCGGGGTTGGTTTGACTTTCATGTCCTGCATAATGGTGGTCCTGCCGACGATCTGCTATGGGGTGAAAGCCTACTTCTGGTGTCGACGCTTTTTTCCAGACGGTTTTCACGCGTTTTACGGGTTCTCCCGCTGCCGGAACTGCCACAAAAACTGGTAACGTGCCGTCAGGGATACTAGCCTCATACCGAAGGTAGGGTTTCACCCCATGGACTCCCTCCTGCGACAGGAGGAAGCTGGGACGGCGTAACGTGCATCCGGCGCGCCCTTAAAACCATTATGAGCCAGACCATTACCAGCGGGGAGCTGGGCCCTTCACCCCATTGCGTAGCTATGGATGAGGGGCATCCGGGCCAGAACGGCAGGACCGCGGCGGTTTCAGGTCAGCCATGGCGATCCCGCATTCATAGGGTGATGCCCCGCCGCAGGGCCATGGCGGGGAAACTTGGTGTTGTGACCTTTCTTTCCTTCCGATATGCTCCATTTGCCCTCTCCGACAGCTTTCTCGTTTGGATCAATCAAGCGGCCCCCCTGCCCAAGCCGCGCTGAGGATTGCCTCAGCAAGCATTATTCTGAATGAACCAAGCCACTTCAAACATGCAGGAGTTCGCCGGGCGCCTCATTGCGCACGATGCACGGGAAGGTCAGACACCGGGGGTTCCCCAGGAGGCCTTTCCGGTGCTGGAGAAACTTCGTCCGCATCTGACAACCTTGATGGGGAATGGTGGTTACCGCGCGCTACTATTACGATCCCTTGCCCTCGCCACTGGAGAAATCCCTTCGTTGCAGGCGGCCCGCATCGCCGCAGATGGCAGGCTGGAAGGATTTGACGGACTCCAAGCCGGTCTTGACCACGAGGGAGCAGCCAAGGGCCGGGTGATCGTGGTCTCCCGGTTGATTGGACTGCTGGTGGCTTTCATCGGAGAAAAACTGACGCTGCAATTGGTGAGCGAGGTCTGGCCAAAACTGTCCATCAAGGAATTGAATTTCAAAAAAGGAGATTGAACATGAAAAAGAAAAACGCCACCGCCAAACGCGCAGCGCCCAGGGAGAACACGGCCCAGCCGGCCAAAGTGACCATCCGCAAAATGCCGACCGGAGTACGCGGTCTTGACGATATTCTCGGCGGAGGCATTCCGGAGTTTTCCTTCAATGTGATCGCCGGCACTCCCGGCTGCGGCAAAACCACCCTGGCGCATCAGATTGTTTTCGCCAATGCGACCTTGGAGAAGCCTGCACTGTATTTCACGGTACTCGGGGAGCCGGCGTTGAAAATGTTGCGCTATCAACAGCAGTATTCCTTCTTTGAGGAAGTCAAACTGGGCAAGGCGATCCGCTTCATCAATCTGGCGGATTTGGTGATGGAGCAGGACCTGAATGCGGTGCTGGAGGAAATCATTCAACAGGTGACCTCGCTCCAACCGGGAATTGTGGTGGTGGACTCCTTCCGCACCGTGGTGCGGAAAGCCATGATCAGCGCCAGCGAACTGGAGATGCAGTCGTTTATTCAGCGCCTCGCTCAGTTCCTCACCAGTTGGCAAGCCACCACATTTTTGGTCGGGGAGTACGCCGAGGCGGAAATCCGCGACAATCCCCTGTTTACCATTGCCGATGGCCTCCTCTGGTTGTGGCAGGTGACGGAGCGGAATTCGGTGGTGAGGAAGATGCAGATCATGAAGTTGCGGGGCCAGGCCTCCGTCCCGGGTCTGCATACCATCCGCATCAGCGATGACGGATTGCAGGCCTTCTCGC
>JAYUWQ010000168.1:0-2152 GCA_043753485.1 bacterium | reverse complement strand
TCCGCTCCGCGATTTCGATCAAAACGGGCCTTGGCTGCGGCAGGGGATCGCCCGGTTTCAGATAGTCGTGGGTGAACAGTTTCGGCTGCAATTGATCCTCCGGCGAGGACTCGACCATGTGCACCTTGTGTTCCTTCCCCGGCACCACCCGGGTGGCCACCAGCGCCGTGGAATCCGGAGCCCATGCCACTTCGTCCCGGTAGGCATTTTCCGCAGTGCCATCCGTGGTCAAAGCGACGGCTTCCGCGCCCCCCTCACTTTTCAAAAACAAATTATGATCCTTCAGCGTGATCCGGTAATTTTTATCTGGCGAAACCGGTCCGCGATGCGGGCGCCCAAGCTCGTCCCGGTCCTCCGCGCCGTGTTCCGCTTCCTCATCGGGGAGGGGCGGGCCATTGATTTCCAGCCGCAGCGAACCGGGAGCGGCCGGAAATCCGGCCAGCAGTTTTCCTGACAAATTCTTCACGGTCCATTGGTGACCCGCAAACGTGTTCTGCACCGCCTCGGCTCCCGGGGCAATCCGGCCATACGATTGGTGTTTGCCTTCGGGATCAACCCAGAACGCCTCCACGGCCTCGTCCAGTTGGTTGACAATCGTCAGCAGGCTGGCCGGGCCCGTCCGGCGCGTCGGTCCGATTTTGACCCGCAGTTTTGCCGACTGCAGCGCCGGAGCGCGGGGCAGCCCTGACAAATCCGCCACCACTGTCCTCACTCCCGCCACGGCATCGGCCAACACAAATTCATGCGCTCCGGGCCCGGTCTCCACGCGATACCAGAATTGTTTCCCATCCGGCAGCCAATTCGCCTGAATATCGGTCCTGAAAACATTGTTGTCCGTGCGGGTCTTCAGACTGAAGGCGCGTTCGTAGTCATCTTTTGTGCCCTGCCCCGGCAGCGGTGACAGGAGCAGTCCGGACATGGCGAGGAGGGGAAGGAGCAGTCGCATGGGTTTCAAGAATTAACGGATTCCGTCGTGGAAGGGATCAGCCGGATCAAAGCACAGCACCGTCTCCGCAGTAATCCAGGCGCGGCCGGTGATGGTGGGGATGATGTTCCCATCCTCGATTTCATAAGACCCCTCAAAAACCGAGCCGATCACGCTTTCCTGCCGCCAGATTTCGCCTGGCTGCAGTTTACCGTCGGCGGCGAGACAGGCCAGCTTGGCACTGGTGCCGGTGCCGCAGGGGGAACGGTCCCAAGCCTTGCCGGGGCAGAGCACGAAGTTGCGGCTGTGGTTGGTGGGATCGTGGGGCGGGCCGAAAAACTCCACGTGATCCACCTCCGGATAGCCGGCGGCGTTGACCGCTTGCCGCACTTTCCAGGCTTCGGCAGTGAGGGTTTCGATGCCGGAAGGAGAGAGGTTTGCCTTTGGTTCCGTCACCAGAAAGAACCAATTGCCTCCCCAGGCAATATCACCGGTCACCGGGCCGATCCCCGGAACTGAAAGGGCCACGCCCCGGGCGGTGCATTGAGAGGCGACATTCCGCACCGAAACCCGTCCATCGGCATGCCGCTCCGCCGTCACCGGACCCACCGGCGTTTCGATCAAAAAAGTTCCGGGCCCGATCCGTCCAAGGTGCGCCAGCGTTTCCACCAGGCCGATGGTGCCGTGGCCGCACATGCCGAGCACGCCGACGTTATTGAAAAAAATCACCCCGCAGACTGCGGCGGGATCGACCGGTGGCACCAGCAGGGCCCCCACCAGCACGTCCGACCCTCGCGGCTCATTGATCACGCCGGAGCGGAAGGCATCGCAGTCCCGGCGGAATTGTTCCGCGCGTTCCGCGACGCTGCCGGAACCCAGATCCGGGCCTCCTGCAATGACGGTGCGGGTCGGTTCGCCCCCGGTATGGCTATCAACAATGGTGACCCGTTTCATGGTTTTCCTTCGGTGGCTTTTTCGGTGCCCGGCCGCCAGGCAAACGTCGGGGCCTGGGCGGGTTCCCAGCCTTTCAAATGGGCCCGGCCGGCATCATCGCGCGCCGCCGGCTTTTGATAAGTCCAGTGCCGTTCCCCGAAGACTTCGCGGCACAGCGCGGCGAGCGGCGGGTCGTAGGCCTCCAGTTCCTCCCGGGTATTGACCTGATTGTGAGAGGCATCGTTCTCCCGGTTGTTGCCGAACCAGCTCTGCACCCCTTCCGCCCAATATTCC
>JAYUWQ010000167.1:0-5285 GCA_043753485.1 bacterium | reverse complement strand
GAACGTGGCGTGACGACGTCCATCCTGGCCATCCCGACCGGTATCGACACTGGCTTTTTCGCGGCGGGAAATGGGGTCCGCTTCCGCGGGCAGGCCGGCATTCCACCTGAAGCCAAAGTGATCGGTCATGTCGGCCGGCTGGCGAAGGAAAAGAACCTGCTGTTCATTGCGGAGGCCGTGGCCGTCCGCCTCAAAGAAGATCCGGCAGCAGTTTTACTGTTGGTGGGAGACGGCGATGTCCGGGAGGAAATGTTGGCCTATCTTCATAACGAAGTGGGCCAGGCGCGCATTTTTTACGCTGGCAAACAAACCGGCCAGAATCTGGCTGACTCGTATGGGGCGATGGACTGGTTTGTCTTTGCTTCCCAGACCGAAACCCAGGGCCTGGTGCTGGCGGAAGCGATGGCCGCCGGGAAGCCCGTGGTGGCCCTTGATGGCCCCGGAGTCAGGGAGATCATGCGCGAAGGGGAAAATGGACTGATGCTTGATGGCAATGCCCCGCCGGGCGAATTTGCGGCGGCGCTGGCCCGCCTGATGAACGACGCCGGCCTGTCGCGCCGGTGCGCGGAACAAGCCCGGCAGAGTGCTGAAGACTACAGCACGGAACGGTGCACCGGGCGCATGTTGGAATGCTACCAGGAGCTGACAGGCAACCACCGGCGCCGTGCGGCAGCAGATCCCCAGCCCTGGGACCGGTTGTTGGCCGGTATCGACATTGAGTGGAACCTCCTGGTCGGAAAATTGTCCGCGGCTGCGGCCGCGGTGAGTGAAACCCCAGCTACGGAGGCCCGCCTTGATTAGCCGCATTTCTGTCCGCCTGCGATGGTTGCGGAGGAAGCTCGGCCGCACCCACTGGACCGCCCGTCTGCTGGGGATCCGCCCGCCGGCCGGGGAAGCGGACCTGCCGGGCCTGATCATCCTCCAGCTTGATGGCTTGTCACGGACGCAGATGGAGCGGGCCTTGAAGCAAGGCAACCTGCCCTTCCTGGCCAGCCTGATCCGACGCCAGCATTTCACCTTGGAAAGCTTCTATTCCGGAGTTCCGTCGACCACGCCGGCGGTGCAGGGCGAAATCTTCTTCGGTGTCCGTGGGGCGGTGCCCAGCTTCCAGTTTCTGCGGCGGAAATCCGGCAAGGTGCTGCGGATGTATGAGGCGGACGCGGCCAGGGAAATCGAGGAGGAACTGGAAAAAGACTGCCCGGAGCCCTTGTTGAAAGGAGGCCATGCCTACTCGGATATCTACCGGGCCGGGGCCGTGCACTCGCGTTATTGTTCACAGGATCTTGCTCCTGACGAGTTGCTGGGAAAGCTCCATCCCTTCAAGAGCCTGCTGCTGGCCATCGCCTACGCGCCGACCATTCTCAGGATGGCCTCCTTGGCGGTGCTGGAATTTGGTTTGGCCGTGGCCGATGTCTTCCGGGGACTTTACCAGCGGGAGGATTTCATGAAGGAGCTCGCCTTCGTCCCCTCAAGGGTAATGGTCTGCATCGTGCTGCGCGAGTTGATCCGTTTGCGGGTGCTGCTCGACATCGAGCGGGGCGTGCCGTTGATCCACGCCAACTTCCTCGGTTACGACGAACAGGCCCACCGCCGCGGGCCGGACTCGGCTTTCGCGCACTGGACGCTGAAAGGGATCGACCGCACCCTCCGCGACATCTACCGGGCGGCCGGGCAGTGCGCGTATCGCGATTACGAATTGATCGTGCACTCCGATCATGGCCAGGAGCGGGCGGTTCCATTCCAGAAGCGGCATGGACGCGGGCTCGACGAGGCCTTGGCCCAGGTGTTCGCCCATGGTCCACTGGCGGGCCGGAAAATCTGGACGGGCAACCTCCCGGAGCCAATCGGCCAGGCACTGGAACACGCCCGGAATTTGTTTGGATTGAAACCCGCCCCCGGGACCAACGGTGGACCTCCCGACCCTGCCCACCAGATCATCGTCACTGCCATGGGGCCGTTAGGGCATCTTTATCTCCCGGAGAAACCCGGCGCCCGGGATATGGCTTCCTACGCGGCGGATCTCGTCGCCCAGGCGGGCATTCCGCTGGTGTTATGGCGGACTGAAGACGGCACGGTGCAGGCGTTCAATCGCCTCGGGGTCTGGCGCTTGCCGGAAGACCGTGTCGTGGTCTTGGGAGAGGCCCATCCCTTTCTGGAGGAAGCGGCCACCGATCTGCTGCAACTCTGCGGTCATCCTGATGCCGGCGATTTTGTGATCAGCGGATGGGATCCCGGCCAGGCACCACTCAGTTTTCCGATGGAAAACGGCGCGCATGGCGGGCCCGGTTTCGAGGAAACCCGGGGATTCCTGCTGGTGCCTGACCGCATCCGCCGCTGGCACGTGGCGCATTTGGCGAAAACCGGACAGCGGGTGCGCGGCGGGGACTTGCGGAACATCGCCCTGCATTTTCTGGGACGCGATGGCGAACGCGAAGAGCGGGTGCCCCATCATCCGCCCTACCAACACGATGTCCCGATCCGCGTGATGACTTACAATGTCCACAGTTGTGCCGGCATGGATGGCAAGGTCCGCCCCGAACGGGTGGCCCGGGTGATCAACTACTTTGATCCCGACGTGGTGGCGGTGCAGGAAATCGATGCCGATCGCCCGCGCAGTGGCGAGCACGATCAATCGCAACTGATTGCCGATCACCTCCGCATGGGACACGTTTTCCAAGCCATGTTCGAGGAGGAAAAAGAGCGTTATGGCATCGCGGTTTTTTCAAAACATCCCTTCACCATCCTGAAGGCCGCCTACCTCACGGAAGCCGCCCCGCACCGGTTCCGTGAAGCACGCGGGGCCATTTGGATCCGGATCGAACCCGCCGGGCGGAGTCCCTTCCATTTCGTCAACACCCACTTCGGTCTGGGCCGCGAGGAGCGGTGCCAACAGGCCGACACTTTGCTGGGCAAGGAATGGCGGGGCGGCATTCCCGACAGCGAACCGGTGATTGTCTGCGGCGATTTCAATTCCAGCCCCCGCTCCCCCGCCTATCATAAACTGAAACACCGTCTGCGCGACGCCCAGCTCAGCGTGGCCGGCCACAAGCCCTGCCCCACCTTCTCCTCGGTGAAGCCCCTGCTGCGGATTGATCACGTCTTCGTCAGCCGCCACTTCAAAGTGGAGGAGGTGGAGGTGCCGGACACCCCGACGGCGGAGCTCGCTTCGGATCACCTGCCGCTCTTTGTTGAACTCACCCTGCACGCCAACCATGACGCTTCGTAACCAGGCGCGGCGGCACTGCGGAAAAATCGCCCTGCTCCTCGCGGCGGCAGCCGTGGCTGGCTGGTTCGCCCATACGCATCGCGGGGACCTGAATCGCGAAACCTTGATGGCTTTCGGTAAATCGCTGCCGGCCGGCTGGTTCATCGTGGCTTTTTTCATCCTTCCCCTGGTTGGGTTTCCCATCAGTCTTTTCCTCCTGCTGACGGGGATCCGCTTCGGACTGGGTCCCGGCATGGCCCTGTCGGCTGCCGCCGTGATCTTCCATCACCTCGCAGCGTTCTTCCTGGCCCACGGGTGGTTCCGGAATTCAGTGAGACATCGACTGGAGCGGGCCGGTTATGCGATCCCGCCGATCAACGCCGGGCACCGCGCGTGGTTCATGCTGGTATTTGCCGCGGTCCGCGGGCCACCCTATATTGCCAAGCTCTATCTGATCGCGCTCACCGACGTGCCTTTCCGGATCTATTTCTGGATCGGGGTTCCGGTCGCCATTCTCTTCTGCCTCGTCCCGGTCGGGGCCGGCACTGCCTTGATGACGTTTGATCCGACCTTGGTCTCTGCCCTCATCGCCGTCGCCACCACTTTGCTCCTCGCCGGATATTGGCTGAGCCGGCGCTGGCGGGGCAAAAATCTGCCTCCCTCCGGGAAATGACCCAGCCTGGAGAGGAGCGGTCTATCCCCGCATCGTCGCCAACATTTCCGCCACCGCACCCCGCAGTCCCAGTTGGATCGCCCGGCTGATGATGTGGTGCCCGATGTTCAGTTCATGCAGATGAGGGATCGCCAGCAGCGGCGGCAGATTTCCTGTGGTGATGCCATGCCCCGCATTGACCTGCAAACCGAGGGCTCCCGCCCGCGCTCCGGCCGCTATCAGGCGCTTGAGTTCCGCTTCCCGCTCCGCCCCGGTCGCATTCGCATACGCGCCGGTGTGCAATTCAATCATCTCTGCCTTGATCCGGGCGGAGGCTTCCACCTGCGCGGGATCGGGATCAATGAACAGGCTGACCCGGATGCCTTGCTCATGCAGCAGGTTGATACTGGCGGCGATGGCGGCTTCGTGCGCCACCACATCCAGCCCGCCTTCGGTGGTGACTTCCTGACGGTTTTCCGGCACCATGCAGACACTGTCAGGCCGGGCCTGGCAGGCGATCCCGATGATCTCCGGCGTGTTGCCCACTTCCAGATTCAGGCGCACTCCCGGGATCGCCCGGATCGCAAAAAGATCCGCATCCTGAATATGCCTGCGGTCTTCCCGCAGATGGATCGTAATTCCATGCGCCCCGGCCGCCTGACAGTCCGCCACGGCTTCCAGCAGGCTGGGTTCCACGTTATGAGCCTGCGGCGTCTGCGCGTAACGAGCCTGCCGCAGCGTTGCCACGTGATCGATATTTACTCCGAGTTCCAACGTAAAAGGATTATCCATAACTTAAAGCCCGTGATCCGGAAATCGGCGCTCCGGCCCCTGCGCTCAATGCAGGAAGTGACGGAAACCGGTGAAGACCATGCTCATGCCGCGTTCATCGGCGGCCGCTATCACCTCAGGGTCCTTGACGGAACCCCCGGGTTGGATGGCCGCGGTGGCTCCGGCATTGGCGGCGGCGATGAGGCCGTCCGGGAAGGGGAACATGGCATCGCTGGCGACCACACTGCCTTCGAGGGACAGGCCGGCTTCCTGGGCTTTCCACACCGCGATCCGGCAGGAGTCCACCCGGCTCATCTGGCCGGCGCCGATCCCGAGGGTGCGGTCATGCGCTCCGAAGACAATGGCGTTGCTCTTTACGTGTTTGCAGACCTTCCAGGCGAAACGCATCGCCTCCAATTCCTCCTTGCTGGGCGGACGTTTGGTGACGGATTTCTCCTCCAGATCCTGCAACCCGAGGGCGCGGACATCGCGGTCCATCACCATCAGCCCGCCCGGGGCACTGCGGATGATCGGATTGCTGTCCTGCCACTTGCTGAAGGCTTCCATGTTCACCTGCATCAGGCGCAGATTTTTCTTCTTCTGGAGAATGGCGCGGGCATCGGCCTCGAAATCGGGGGCAATGATCACGTCGGTGAA
>JAYUWQ010000166.1:0-5298 GCA_043753485.1 bacterium | reverse complement strand
CTTGACTTGATTTTTTTAGCCGCTCACGGAGCGGATCCGGCATGAAGCGATGAAAGTCAGTCATAAAGCTGCGCCGCCAAATTGGCCTGATCACAGGAAATTTCAAGCTCAAGTGCCCTCTATCTCGAAATTTCGGCCAATGTCGACAAGCCCTATGTCTCCGCCCCGCCAGCAGGGCAAACGCGTTTAACCTCCAGGCCGGCCAACAAAGCCACAATTCCCAAGCCTCAAGATTACAGATGCAGGCCATTTTGCTATAAAGCACCATTTTGCGCGTTGTCAGCGGATGACCTTGCTTGATCCCGCCTCCCCGCTGGACGGCTTTCGTGCCACTGTCCGCAGTCACCGATCCCCGCTGGCAGAATTCAATTCTGCCACACATATCACGCTGGAAAAGCGAAAATAGAACCCATGTGCCGGACCGGTCCAGTGGATGCGTCTTGCAAGAATGGGGGGGCGCTTACTGCGCAGCGCGGGCTGGGTTCTGACGGTCAGGATCAGACGCGGGCGGTGAGGAAGTCGCACCAGGGACCGTCACCTTTGGCTCCGACGGCGCGGACGCGGAGACTGACAAGGCTGCCGGGGGTGAATCCTTTGAGGTCGATTTGCCGGCGGCTGACAGCACGGGTGGGGAGCTCTTCCCAGACGGTGGACACAGCGGCCTCTCCGACCGGGATGATCTGCACTTCGTAGAACTTCCTGTTGGGAACGGCGCTCCAGCGGGCACTCAGTTCCCCGGCGTTGCCGGTGGGTTCCGCAGTGATGTGGACGGGAGCGGTCATGGTGGCGGCGGGACCCGCAGGGCGCCGCAGGGACCAGCCGGCACTGAGGAGGGCTTCCCGGCTCCGGTCGGTGTTTTCACAGGCCACGGCGGCGGCGCGCAGTTGCTCCTTGCCACCGGGCACTGCGGTAGACACGGATGTCGGGGTGGATTTTATTTATTGTTCCAGGGCAGCGAGGGTGCGCAGCAGTTCCAGCTCCTCAGACAGGCGGGAATGACAGCGGTGGCGGGAGAAGTTTCATGAGCGACTAACCATTCACCCAGCTACCGATTGTCAATGAAGACCCGGTAAAAAACCACACCCCCTGCCGCACCCGCCTCCGGCAGACGTATCGTCTTGGTGATCCCCCCGTTTCTGCTACCCTGTCCTTCCACCCCCCATCCCCTGAAAACCCCGATTCCCTGTCAATTCATCAACGGCAGCATTTTCCTGCCGGAGGCGGGATTGTGGCTGGATGCCCACCGTGGTCAGGGCTTGTCGTTTGTGTCCCACGCCCATGCCGATCACGTGGCAGGGCATCACCGGATGGTGTGCTCCAAAGCGACCGCCTTTTTGCTGAAGGAGCGGTTCGGATTCAAAGGGGAGATGACCGCCCTGGAGTGGGATGAGCCGTGGGAGCACGCCGGCCACCGCATCGTGCTGACTCCGGCGGGTCATGTGCTGGGCAGCGCCATGATCCACCTGACCCGCCTGACGGACGGCGCGACCCTGCTGTACACGGGCGACTTCAAGTTGCGCCACGGACTGACGGCGGAACCCGCCCGCCCCATGGCGGCCGATACGCTGATCATGGAATGCACCTTCGGCCTGCCTCACTATCGCTTTCCTCCACTGACTGAGGTCCGCTCCGCGATGCACCGCTGGTGCCAAGATGCCCTGGACCACGGCGAGACGCCCGTGCTGCTGGGATACTCCCTGGGGAAGGCCCAGGAAATTCAGGCGGTGTTGGCTGGCGGCGGTTTCAGGATCGCGGTGCACCCTCAGGTGGCGGAAATGAATCTGGCCTACGGGGCGCTGGGCGTGGCCTTGCCTCCCTGGGAAAAATTCACCGGAAATCCATCAGGGTGCGTGCTGGTTTTCCCGCCCCAGACCGTGAAATCCACCCTGCTGCGCAAGGTAAAACCCAAGGTGACCGCGATGGTGAGCGGCTGGGCGCTGAATGCCGGGGCCCGTTTTTCCTACCAGGTGGATGAAGCCTTTCCCCTCAGCGACCATGCCGATTATGCGGAACTGCTGGAGCTCCTTACTCTGACGAAACCTGAAACCATCCTCGCCACCCACGGAAACAGCGCCGGGTTCGCCCAGGACCTCCGCCAGCGCGGATGGAATGCCTGGTCCCTGGCGGGAACCGACCAGATGGAACTTGGGCTGGAAACCAGTCCCGGGAGGGACCCCGGGAGCGACGCCAACCTACCGGCGTCCTGCGTCCCTCCCCTTGCCGATGGACCCTTCGGAGCTTTCTGCACCGTCGGTGAATCCGTGGCCGCAGCGTCCGGGCGGTTGAAGAAAATTGAACTGCTGGCCGATTATTTCCGCAGCCTGACTGAGCCCGGCACCCTGCCGGCAGCGGTGCGGTTTCTGGCAGGGCGGCCGGCGGTGACCCGGGAACAACTCAAGGCCATGGGCACCGGCTGGGCGATCATCCGGTTTTCCCTGCTGGAAGCGACCGGGGTCAGCCCTATCCGCTATAAGGAAATTTCCCGCACCCAGGCCGATGCGGGGCGCACGGCCTTTCTCCTCCTCGAAAATAACACCACGCCGCAACCGTGGACGCTTGAAGAAATCCAGGCACTCTTCGACCGCATCCGCCTCGCCCGGGGACCTTCGGCCAAATCGGCCCTGCTCGCGGCGGCCTTCCGGTCCCTCTCCCCCATGAGCGGCCAGTATGTGGTGAAAATCCTCACTGGCGATACCCGTCTCGGACTCAAGGAAGGACTGTTGGAGGAGGCTCTCGCCGCCGCGTTTGACCAGCCCGCGGAACTGGTGAGGGAAGCCCACATGCTCAGTGGCGATCTGGGGGAAACCAGTCTCTGCGCCCGGGACGGGCGCCTCGAGGAAACCGCGATGCGCCCCTTCCAGCCGGTCCGGGCCATGCTGGCCAGCCCGGAGGAAACGGCCGCTGCAGTCTGGGAGCGGCTAGGCCACCCTGACACGCAGGAGGATCTGCCCGTTCCCAGACCGGTCCGCGTCTGGCTGGAAGACAAGTTCGACGGCATCCGCGCCCAGCTGCACCGCACCGCAGACCGGGCGTCCATCTTTTCCCGCGACCTCCGGGAGATGGAATCCGAATTTCCTGAAATCCTGCAGCAAGCCGCCGGCTTCAGTCAGGAAGTGGTCCTTGATGGCGAAATCATTGCCTTCGCGGAAGGCAAACAGCTCAGTTTCTTTGATCTCCAGAAGCGGCTGGGCCGCCGCGAGGCCGACCTCTTCATGCCGGAGGAGATTCCCCTGCGCTTTGTTATCTTCGACCTGCTCTGGCTGGATGGCCGCCCCCTGCTCAAGGAACCCCTGACCGAACGCCGGCGTTTGCTGGAAACCCTCGTCCTGCCGCAGGGATTCGAGCGCATCGCCGTCTCCCACGCAGCGTCCCCCGAGGCCATCCAGGCAGCCTTTCTCGCGGCCAAAGCCGCCGGCAACGAGGGCCTCATCATCAAAGACCCTGACAGTCCCTATGCCGCAGGGCGCCGCGGCAAGTCGTGGCTGAAACTCAAAACCAGTTCCCTCAGTCTGGATGTCGTGGTCACCGCCGCCGAACAGGGCCACGGCAAACGCAGCCATGTGCTGAGTGATTACACCTTTGCGGTCCGGGATGAATCCACCGGAGACTTCAAAGTAATCGGCAAAGCCTACAGCGGCCTGACAGATCTTGAAATCGAGGAACTCACCGCCCACTTCAAGCGGCATACCCTTCACGAGGAAGGACGCCGCCGCACCGTCGTGCCCAACCTCGTGCTGGAGATTGGCTTCGACAGCATCCAGCCCAGCAAACGTCACAACAGCGGTCTCGCCCTCCGCTTTCCCCGGATCAAAGCCATCCGCCGCGACAAGACGGTGGGGGATATCGATACTCTGGCCCATGCCCGGCGCTTGGCGGATTCGCTCGTTCAGGCGAAACCTCCAGTCTGAGCGCGGCCCGGATGCGCTTCCCGGTCCTGGTCAGCCGGGAGGCCAACCAAGCGGGCGGCCGGCGAGCAGATGGATGTGCAGGTGGGGCACGGTTTCACCGGCATCGTGGCCATGATTGATCACCAGGCGGAAGCCAGTATCACTGGAGCAGATGCCCAACTTCCGGGCCACCTCACCGGCGGTGAGCAATAACTTACCCAGCAAGGTCTGATCCTCTGCCGAAGCTTCGCCGACGCGGGTGACCACACGTTTGGGGACGATGAGGACGTGGACGGGAGCCTGCGGATTGATGTCGCGGAAGGCGAAGGTTTCTTCGTCCTCATGGACGATGTCCGCGGGAAACTCCCGGGCGATGATTCGTTGAAAAATTGTCATGGCGGGATAGCGGTGATAGGACAGTCCGCTCGGACGGGACTACGGCTGCACAGTGTCCCCTTAACGCCAGCAGGTCAAGCCGCAGCCCGGAGCTCAATCCGGCAGCCTTCCGAAGCGGCCATGCGGTTCCTCAAAAAGATGGCAATCTCCTGCTCCAGTTTCCGGCAGGTCCGGGTCCAGTATTTGGCGGCGCAGAGACGTTTTACCCCATCGTGGGATTCCGTGAGGGAAACCGCCGGAGCCCCCAAATCAGCGAGTTCCTGCAACCGGGCATCAAGCAGCTGGAAAAAGCGGAGTTCAAAACCCTCACCCGCCTCGCGGGCCAGGTCGTCCAGTGACAAGCTGAGGGCCGGCGGGGTCAGCGCGACCCGGTCACCGATCTCAGTGAATCCGATTTTTTCGAGGGTGGCGCGGATTTTTTCGGTGAGTTCGTCCAGCGTGATAGTGGACCCCGGAAAGCGTTCCCGCAGATAGATCATGAGGCTGCGCACGATGTCGGGAGTGAACCACCAATCGGCCTGACCGGCGGCGCGGGCGGCATCCCGGATGTTTTCCTCCAGCCAGTCCTGGCCGTAGGTGGTGACTTCATAGCGGCCGACGCGGAGAAGAGGAAGTTGGGCGGGCAAGGCAATCACAGAGCAGGAAGGTTAAAAGTGGAAGGAAACCGAGGGGAGGAAAAGTGAAGGGATCTCAGCGTTGGGAAAAGAGTTCGGGATGGACCACGCTGGCAGGCACCCGGTGTTCCATGGATTCGATCTCGTTGATGAATTCACCGACGTCCTGAAATTCGCGGTAAACACTGGCATAACGGACGTAAGCCACCGGATCGATGCTGTGGAGCTTGTCCATGACCTTAAGTCCCAACAGCTTGGACGGAATCTCACGCTGCCCGGAAGCCTCCAGG
This sequence comes from bacterium, assembly GCA_043753485.1. GTDB lineage: Bacteria > Verrucomicrobiota > Verrucomicrobiia > Verrucomicrobiales > V1-33 > CAIZWU01. Next base: position 111 of record JAYUWQ010000166.1, on the reverse strand, counting down.
TCGGTGGCAATGTCGTCCGCTGCCGCGTGCAGGCTTTCGATGCTGACCGGCCGCTTTTCACAGGCCTTGGTGAAACTCCGGACCAGTTTTTCGCGGTCAAACGCCTCGCGG
>JAYUWQ010000165.1:0-2158 GCA_043753485.1 bacterium | reverse complement strand
GGATGGCGGTGGCCATGAGGTGGGCACAGGAGTGGCGCAGGCGGTCCAGATCGGACATCTGTTCGCGTTCTTCGAGGGTCTTGCGGTCGTTCATAGGGAAAAGGGGTCAGCGGTCAGGAGACAGAAGTCGGAATTCAGGGAAGGAATTGGAAAAGGATTTGGAACAGCATTTCACGAAGGACAGGAAGCGGAAAAAGGAAAGCGGGGAGGTTTGCCGGTTCACCGGCGGATTTCTGAACCAGGCTTCCTGAAAGTTTCCGCCTGCCCTACAGTTTGATCCCCTTCAGCCCGAAGTGCGGGGCGGCGGTGAGGAGATGTTTGTCGGAGGAGTAGATTTCCGTGAATCCATGATCGGCGGCGCTGACGAGATGCAGGGTATCGGAGGAACGCAGGAAAACGTCAGGACTGAGGATGCCGAGACGGCGGATGGAGCTGTCCACCAACGAAGTGCTGAGAGGCAGCCAGGACCAGAGGCCATTGCTGATGTCGGTTTCGAATTGAGCCCGCAGCAGGTGATATTCGGATTGAGTCATACTGCCCTCCCGCAGCTTGCGGTGAAAAACGGAGGCGGTCTCCAGCTTGCCGTGCAACGCGCAGGCAATGGCACCGGCCTCCACCGCCTTGCGCTGCACCATCGCACTGTCGGGTTCAGCGAGATAGTATTTAGCAATGTAACAACCGTCGTAATAGATCATCGGCCGTCGCGCATTTCTGAAATGATTTCGGTGCTATCCGTCCCGCCCGTGAGCCGTTCCTGCAAAGCGGCGAAGCCGGGAAGCAGTTTGCGGGTTAGAAAAGGATTTTCCCTTTTTGATGGGGGATCGGAATCCGCATTTTCCATCAATCGATTCTGGAGAGCTTCCCATTCAGGAGACATCGTCCGGTTCAGCCCCGGAAATACCGGGGACGTGTGTGTGGCGGGGCTCATTGAAACCGGCTGGATCACCGCAATCGGATGGCCCCGGTCCGTAACGGTAATCCCTCCAGTCTGACCCGCTTTCCGGACCCATTCGCCGGTACGGGCGTGGAGTTCCTTGATCGTAATCGTTGTCATGACTCAAAGTGTCACCAAGTGTCACCTTTGTCAATCCTGGCGCATTTTCCTAGATTTCAGGAATTTCGCGGAGTTGGGCGTGCAGGACGTTGAGTTGCTTTTTGAGGGCGATGAGACGGGTAGTCAGGCCAATGACGGTTTCGGGAGACGGACTCCCCTGACGGAGTTGATTTTGGAGCAGGTCGATCTCCGCCGTCACGGCGGAGACCCGGAGGCTGGAAACGGCGTGGCGGGCGGAAGTGAGACCATCGGTGGTGCCGGGGGTTTTGTGGAGGAGGCCGGCCAGAACCGAGGCTTCCCCGGGGGTCAGGGTGGTCATCCAGGTGGTGATGCTGGAGGGCTCCGAAGGGTCGAGAGGGGCATCAAGGATGCGTTGCAGGAAATCGCCTCCGCCAAGGGTGGACCAGGCGGGCCCATCGGCACCGGCGATCAGCCAGCGGCGGGCCGCGGCATCGGTGAGGGCGAGTTGAAGCAGCAGCCGGACGCCGGGGTGTTGGATTTCCGGGGTTTCATCAGGATCGGGGCCGGCGGCGGGGGGATGGGCCTGCCCGGCATCGCGCTCTGCGGCGCGGTCACCGTATTTTTTCTGCTGGGCCAGATGGGCCTGGACCATTTTCCGGAGTTCGTCTGGACCCACATTCAACCGGTTGGCGCAGCGGGTGAGGGCGGCATCGAGAATCGGACGGTCCTTGAGCTTGGCGAGATTTTCCGCGAGTTCACGGAGCACCTTCATGCGTTCGCGGGTGTCGGTGAGATCTGATCTGGCGGCGCGGAGGTCGATTTGGAAATCGAAAAAATCCTTCGCTCCATCCAAACGTTCGCGCAGGGCCTCGACGCCTTCCTTGCGGATGAGGGAATCGGGATCCTCGCCGGGCGGGAGGGCCGCGACGCGGACGAAGATGCCTTCCTTGCTGAGTTCGGTGAAGGCGCTGGCGGCTGCCTTGTAGCCCGCGTTATCCGAGTCGTAGCAAAGCACCACCTGGTCGGTATGGCGCTTGAGGAGGCGGGCGTGGTGCGGGGTGAACGCGGTGCCGAGCGGGGCGATGATGTTTTCAATCCCGGCCTCGAAGGCCATCAGCATATCGATCTGCCCTTCGCAGATGA
>JAYUWQ010000164.1:0-5300 GCA_043753485.1 bacterium | reverse complement strand
ATCCCCGTCTCATCTCCAGTATCGACCTGACCGCCTCCACCCTTTCGTGGGCCGGAGTGGCCAAACCAGCCGGCCTGCAGGGACGCATTTTCCTTGGTCCGCAGGCCGAAGCTCCCCGCGACCTTGTCTTCTCCGCCCGCGACCGCATGGATGAAACCGTGATGCGCCACCGCGCCGTCCGCGATGACCGCTACCGCTATATCAAAAACTTCACTCCCGAAAAACCCTTCTTCTCCCCCAACGCCTACAAGGCGAAACAATACCCTGCCTGGAATCTGATCCAACAACTCCATCAGGAGGGAAAACTCAACGCCGTGCAGGAAATCCTCTGCCAGCCCCGCATGCCGGAGGAGGAACTCTACGATCTCCAGTCCGATCCCCATCAAATCAACAATCTCGCCCTGTCCGCCGCTCCGGAACACCTGGCCGCCCTCACCAAACTCCGCAGCGCGGTCACGGATTGGATAGAAAGCACCCACGACCGTGGCCGCCTGCCCGATCCGGATGGCCCCTAGCCACCGCCACTTTCCAACAACATCCAGCACGCCCATGAGACTGCCCACAACCATCCCTCACCTCCTCACTCTTTTTATCACCCTCACCACCTCCGTGGTATCCGGGTGGGCCGGGGCGCCGTCCAGTTCCCCCACTCCTGTCGCGGTGACGCCCAATATCGTCGTGATTCTGGTGGATGACATGGGCTTCTCCGACATTGGCTGCTACGGTTCGGAGATTCCGACGCCGCATCTCGATGCCCTTGCCAAAAACGGTCTGCGTTTCACCCAATTCTACAATACCGGCCGCTGTTGCCCCACCCGCGCCGCGCTGCTGACGGGCGTTTATCCGCATCAGGCCGGGGTCGGCCACATGACGGAAAACCGCGGCGTGCCCGGTTATGAAGGCCGGCTCAATGCCCAATGCGCCACCATTGCCGAAGCGCTCCAGCCCGCCGGATATTTCACCGCCATGACCGGAAAATGGCACGTCGGCCTGAAGGCCGGGGCCGCCCCCTGGGACCGCGGATTTGACCGCAGTCTGAATGCGGCCGCCGGTGGCTTCTACCAGCCGGACTCCCCCCGCGCCCTGCTCTTTCTGAATGGTCAGAAGATCGACAGCAAAGACGCCCGGCTGCCCAAAAACTGGTACAGCACCGACCTCTGGACCAGCTTTGGCCTGAAGTTCATCGATGAAGCGCGCGAAGCCAAGCAGCCTTTCTTCCTCTACCTCGCCCACAACGCTCCTCACTTCCCGCTCCAAGCCCCGGCCGCGGAGATCGCCAAATTCCGCGGCCAATACAAAGCCGGCTGGGATCAGCTGCGCCAGCAACGTCACGCCCGCCAGATCGAAATGGGGATTGTCGAAAAATCCTGGCCAATCACTCCCCGTCCTGACGAAATCCAAGCCTGGGAAAGCCTGACCGAAGCACGGAAGGATCATTTCGACCACCTCATGGCCGTCTATGCCGCCACCGTGTCGCGCATGGACCGGGCTGTGGGGGATCTGGTGGACGGCCTGAAGCAGCGCGGGGTTCTGTACAATACCCTGATCCTGTTCATGAGCGACAACGGCGGCAACGCGGAATCGGGACCGGACGGCCGCAACCAGGGCAATCCCACCGAAGCCCGGTCCAACTGGTTTTCCGGCGAAAGCTGGGCTTTTCTGCAAAACACTCCCTTCCGCCGCTACAAGCACTTCAACCATGAAGGCGGCATCGCCACGCCTCTGATTGCCCATTGGCCCCAGGGGATCACCGCCAAAAACGAACTGCGCCCGCAGCCCGCCCATGTCATCGACATCATGGCCACCTGCCTGGCCGCCGCGGGCACCCCTGCTCCAACCGGGCGTCAGGGCAAGCCCCTGCTGCCTCCCGAAGGCCGCAGTCTGCTCCCGGCCTTTGCCGGTCAGCCTCTGAGCCGCGACGCCCTCTTCTGGGAACACGAAGGCAATGCCGCGGTCCGCGGCGGGGACTGGAAGCTGGTGCGCCAGGGCCGGGAGGGAGCCTGGGAACTCTACGACCTGGCCAAGGACCGCACCGAACAAACCGACCTTGCAGCCATCCAGCCCGACCAGGTTAAAACCCTGGCCGCCCAGTGGGAAGCCTGGGCGGTCCGCGCCAACGTAAAACCCTATCCGGAAGCCTCCGCCGGCAAAGCCAATGGCGCACGCCGCAACAAGGTCAAGTCCCCCACCCCTCCCTAACCTTCCAGCACTCCGCCACCGCTCTGACCCGCCGCCCTTCTTGCCGATGAAACTGCTCTTCCCCACCCTCCTCTGCTCCCTGCTGGGCACCAGCCTCAACGCCGCCCCGAAACCAAATATCGTCCTCATCATGGTCGATGACATGGGTTATTCCGACATCGGCCCCTATGGCGGCGAGATCGCGACTCCGAACCTCGATTCCCTCGCCAAAAACGGCCTGCGTTTTTCCCAGTTCTACAACTCTGCCCGCTGCTGCCCCACCCGGGCCACCCTTGTCACCGGGCTGCACCCTCACCAGACAGGCATCGGTCACATGACCAGCGAGCAGGGTCCCGGCGCGAAGGACGTGCCGCCCGCCTATGCCGGCAATCTCAATGACTCCTGCGTGACCCTTGCCCAGGTCGCCCAATCCGCCGGTTATGCCACTTTCATGGCCGGCAAGTGGCACCTCGCCGGGTCGGACCAGGCCGACTGGCCGCTCCAGCGCGGGTTTGACCGCTACTATGGCTGCCTCCATGGAGCCACCCATTATTTCCAGCCCTACGGCGAACGAATCATGTATGATGGCAACACTCCCGATCCCACGCCGGAGAGCACCTCCGACCGGAAATTCTACACCACTGATGCCTTCACGGATCATGCGATCCACTTTATCGACGGACACCGGGCCAGTCCGCAAAAAGATCAGCCCTTCCTCCTTTACCTCGCCTACACCGCCCCCCACTGGCCCATTCATGCACACGACGAGGAAATCGCCAAATATCGCGGCAAATATCAGGCCGGCTGGGAAAAACTGCGCGCCGCACGGTTCGAGCGCCAGCGGGCGTCGGGACTGATTCCTGACCATTGGTCCATTTCACCGGCGGACCCCGAAGTCCCCACCTGGGACAGTCTGGATGAAGCCACCCGCGAGGCCTGCGATCTCCGCATGGCCGCCTATGCTGCCATGATCGACCGGGTGGACCAGAAGATCGGCGACCTCCTCGCCACGCTGAAAAAGCATGGGGTTTTCGAAAACACCCTCATCCTTTTCCTATCAGATAACGGGGCGTGCGCGGAAGGCTCGCTGCTGGGCCAGGGTGATCCGCTCAAGGACCGTGGGGGCGAAAAACCCCTGATTCAACTCAACTACGGCAAGGCTTGGGCCAATGCTTCCGCCACGCCCTACCGCCTCTACAAACACTTCACCTACGAAGGCGGCAGCAACACTCCCTTCATCGCCCACTGGCCCGCCCGCATCCAGCCCGGCCGCGATTGGTTCCGCCAGCCCGCGCAGCTGATCGACATCATGGCTACGGTGGTGGACGTCACGGGTGCCACCTATCCGGCCACCTTGAACGGCAAAGCGATCCTGCCCGGCGATGGCATCTCCCTCACCCCCGCCTTCGATGGAAAAACGCCTGGCCGGAAATCGCCTATTTTCATCGAACATGAAGACAACGCCTCCGTGCGGGACGGGGATTGGAAATTGGTCGGCCGCGGCGTTTCTCCCGCCAGCGGACTCCAGCGGCAAAAATGGGAACTGTACAACATGAATGAGGACGGCACCGAACTGAAAGACCTGGCCGTCATTCACCCTGACAAAGTGATCTCCCTGTCCACCCAGTGGGAAAAATGGGCACAACGTGTCAAGGTCTTCCCCAAACCCGGCCGGAAAACGAAATAACCGGCACGTCCGCTTCCCGCCCGCCGTGGAAGGATTTTGAAGGAAACCAGCACCGCGTCTCCTGGGGCACGCCGGCCAAGAACCCTGCTTATTTTTCTTGCTCCGCTGTCCCTGATTCCATATTCCTCGCTCCTCAGCAAACACTTACGTCTCTCAAAATCCAAAATCCTATGATCGGAAAACCTTTCTGGCCCCTCGCCTGGGCAGTCGTGTTGGCATCAATCGGTGCGGCGCAAGCACAACACCAGTTCTGGACCGCCCCCACCGGTCCCGGCGGCACTTGGAACCTCTACGAAGTCGTCACCCCGGTGGCTACGTGGACTAACGCGGATACCGCAGCCAAAGCCAAGGCCGCGTCCTCCACCAACCTCGCCTCAATGGCCGGGAACACCACCACGGGGCACCTCGTTCAAATCGGCTCGTCATACGAGAATGATTTCGTCTGCGCGGCTTCCGTGCTCACCCCTGGTTCGGGAAATTCCAATGTCTGGCTCGGTCTGAACGATGTGGCCACCGAGATGTTCAACTCCCCCACCGGTTGGGTGTGGTCCGGCACCGCAGGCCCGGAAGTGCTGGATGATGGCGAATTCCACGCATGGGCACCCGGCGAGCCGAACAACGTCGGCGAGGAGGATGTGGCGGAGATGCGCACCGACGGCATGTGGAATGACAACAAGGACAACGCCGCCACTACCCGGAAGTATGTCATTGAGTGGGAGATCAACTCCGCCTCCCCAATTGCCGATGCCCGGCAGTATCAGGTCTACTACACCGCCCCTTTCGGTCCCGGCGGCACGTGGAATCTCTACAAGGCCGTCTTCCAGGGCACAACCTTCGCCGGCGCCCACGGCATTGCCACCACCACCACCGCAGACTCCACCGGCATCGCCGGCGTCGCGGGGAATCTCACCAATGGTCACCTCGTGAGCGTCGGCGGCCAGATGGAGAATGATTTTGTCTTCCAAATCATGGCCTACTCCTCCATGGGCAGTGTGAATACTTGGCTCGGCACGGATGACCCCACCTATGGGGGAACCGAGTCCGGCTTCAGCAAGACCACCGGCTGGGTCTGGGCCGGCACCTCGGATCCGTGGACCTATGAGAAATTCAGCTCCCGTCCCCGCATCGCTGCCGCTATCAACACCCCTGCCTCCAGCGGAGAGCCTAACAACGGCAACGGAGCTGGCGAGCACTACGCGGAAATGACCAGCAACTCCTTCTGGAATGATGCCGTAGCGCCATCGGCCACAGGGAACACCTACAAGCGCTACGTCGTCGAGTGGGACATCGGTTCCGCCACGCCCATCGCCGGCGTGGCCACCCGCACCCTGCCCATCATCGACACCGCCGCCCTCCCGGCCGCAGGCGGAGTCCCAGCTGTGGGCGACTGGCGCATCCGCCGGGTCGGCGGCACCGGCGTCACCTCCGGGAATGT